>JAFYFK010000227.1 GCA_017543805.1 Bacillota bacterium
GTTGTAAAGAAATCTTAACCGTATACTATATATTTTATTGGGAAACAGCTTCCAATTCAAGCAGGAAATCACAAGAGGACTCCGCGCGCTTCCAATTACAGGCACTGCCGCTCCTTTTCAGAAAATCCGGCCGGAACTTACGGGTTTTATCTTGGCAAGCATTCACTTTTGATGTATCATAAATTGTTACGATTTTTGAGATTCAGGAGGCTCAATATGGCATTTTTCAAGAAACCGACTCCGCAGCCCGTCGTTCCCGAGGTAGAGGAAAAGCCCGAGGAACCGGTCGTTATCATAGAAGAACCCAAGAAGGAAGAACCGGAAGTGTTCAAGCCCATATACCAGACCAAGATCGGCAAGGGCATCACCTTCTACGGGGATTTCGAAGCCAAGGATCCTATAGAGCTTAACGGAAGCATCCACGGAAACATCGATTCCACGGATTCCATAAAGATCTCCGAAACAGGCTCCTACTTCGGCGACGCAAACATGCATGATCTCCACGTCGCTGGAACTGTAGAGGGCAACATCCTCTGTGAGGACATAGCCTCTTTCACCGGGACCTCCAAGATGAGCGGGAAACTCGTCACCGCAAGGCTCCGCACCGATGACGGCGCCGGCATGGTCGCGGATCTCAAGATCGATCCGGGCGTAAAGGCAGCGCCTGCCGCTGAGCCCGCACCGTTCGCAGCATTTGAGCAGCCCGCTGAAAACAATATGTTCGGGGAAGTTCCCGGCGAAGGAAACCCTGTCGCGGAAGTAGCGGCGGCCCTTGCCGAAGAAGGCGACATCCCCGTCACCGAAGAGGATCTGTTCAGCTAATAGATTTAAGCATTAAAAAACCTCTGCTTTTCAGCAGAGGTTTTTTGTTTGCGCTGTTTAACCTAAATACAGGTTATTTGTCGAGAATTCAGGATCGCAGGTGGCATCGATCTTAAGATCGTGGAAGATCTGGTCGTCCGCGTCGCTTAAAATGGCGGTGCAGTGCGCCTTGCAGCCGGCGAGCTTCGGGAGCGCGTCCACAGCGGCGGCGGCCATCGGATTGACTGCGGCCGAGATAGTAAGCGCGGAAAGGACCTCCTCAACATTGAGCGTAGACTTTTCCTTCTTGAGGATGTCGCCCTTAAGATGCTGGATCGTCTTTAGTATCTCCGGAGATATCAGCAGCACCTCGTCCGGGCAGCTGCAGATCGTCTTGATGGCGTTGAGCAGCAGCGCAGCGCCGGCGACCATGCGGCGGGAGCTGCGCCCCGTGACTATGCGCCCGTCGGGAAGCTCCATGGCCATAACGATAATATTCTCGTACTTCTTGTCCAGAGAACGCTTGTAATCGGCGTAATCCCTCGCCGGCTTTACGACTGCGCGGTCCTCGGGAACGGCACCGACCTCGTCCATAAGAAGCTTGGAGCGGTCGAGCGCATCCTGGGTGATTATGCCCTTCTTGTATTCCACGCGCGCTATCAGGTAGCGGCGGATTATCTCCTGCTTTGACGCCTCGCGGCAAGCCTCGTCGTCGACGATGCAGAAACCCGCGCGGTTTACGCCCATGTCTGTCGGCGAATTGTATTCGCTGGCCTCTCCGGTGATCTTTTCGATGATCCTCTTGAGAACGGGGAACATCTCGAGGTCGCGGTTGTAATTGACCGCCTGGGTGCCGTACTTTTCCAGATGGAAATAGTCGATCATATTGACGTCCTTGAGGTCGACGGTAGCGGCTTCGTAGGCGATGTTGACGGGATGCTTGAGCGGCAGGTTCCAGATCGGGAAGGTCTCGAACTTGGCGTAGCGGGCCTTTCTGCCGAGCTTATTCTCGTGGTAGAGCTGCGACAGGCAGGTCGCCAGCTTGCCGGAGCCGGGGCCGGGGCCGTTGACGACGACCAGCGGCTTGGTGACTTCGATGTACGGATTTGCGCCGTAGCCCTCGTCGGAAACTATGGTGTCGACGTCCGTCGGGTAGCCCTTGGTGAAGCTGTGCTTATATGTCTTGATGCCGCGGCGCTCAAGCTTTGTTATAAAGGTGTTGACCGCGGGCTCGTTCTCGTAGCGGGTAATAACGACGCTGTTGATCTCCAGGTCGAACTTGCGGAACATGTCGATCAGGCGCATGACCTCAAGGTCGTAGGTGATGCCGAAATCCTGGCGGGTCTTCCTGGTCAGGATGTCCCCGGCGTAAATGCAGATTATGACCTCGGCGTGATCCTTCATCCTCTGCAGGAGCTTTATCTTGGCGTCCTCGTCAAAGCCCGGAAGGACTCTGGCGGCGTGCTTGTCCTGGACCAGCTTGCCTCCGAATTCAAGATACAGGCGCTCCCCGGCGCCGTTGTTTATCCTTTCGAGTATGTATTTTGACTGCTCCTCGAGATATTTTTCGGAATCAAAACCGATCTTCATAATAACTTTCCTCTCAACAAAAGAATTTAAACACAAAAAATATTATACCAAAAAGCCGGACGGTGTTCCACGAAAAAGAGCAGTTTTTCAAATAGAATAATTTTCTTGATGAGATATATTTTCTCATATTTTGTATGGACAATATTTCCATTAAACGGTATAATTATTTACCATCAATTTACATGAAGATCGGAGGTACTCATGGGAAAAAGATCATTGATTCTTGCGGCCGCCCTGACGGCCGCGCTGGCAGCAATGCCGGCTCCTGCGTACGCGCAAGACGCGTCGCAAGTCTCCCCATTCTCCGACGTGAAGACGGATGACTGGTTCGCCGGCGCCGTCATTCAGGGAAAAGAAATGGGGATAATAGACGGATATAAGGACGGCACCTTCCGCCCCCAGAGGAAGCTCAGTTACGGAGAATTCATCAAGATGGCCGTAAAGGGGCAGAGATCCGCGGGTCCGGGCACGCACTGGGCCGCTGGATGCTACAACTACGCTTCGGAAAACGGGTATCTGACAGCCAGGGACATCAGTCCCAATGTGCTGGACGACCTCATTCCGAGGAAGTACATGGCGCTTATATTCGCAAACATTCTCGCATCGAAGGGTTACGCGGAGGGAGAGGTCGCTTCGGCGCCCTTTTCCGATGTAAGCCGCAGCGACCGCTTTGAATATCAGATATCGGTCTGCGTTAAGAGCGGAGTCCTGTCCGGCTACAGCGACGGCAGTTTCCGCCCAGACGAGGTCCTTTCAAGGGCGGAGGCCGCTTCGGCGCTCGTCCGCTTCTTTAAGCTCACCGCGGATGTAGACAGCGCGCGGCCGGCAGATACTGTAATTACAGAACAGGTTAATGAACCGGAAGAGGAAGCCGGGAATCCGGCTTCGGAAGCGTCGGATACGGAAGTTATGGCCGCGCCTTCGGACGCGGCGGACAGCAGGATGAAGGCCGTTCTCGGCAGCATCCTGCAAAGCATTTCCTATACCGAAGGCGGAAGCTGCAGACTGCACTATTACAAGCCTCAGATCCCGGCGGACATGCATTTTTCCATGCGCGTCAGCATGAGCGGAGCGGCGGACTTTTATTACCAGTCCGACGCAGGCTACAGGACCGACCCGTCCCGCTACGACCCTTCCGAGGGCAATTTCGAAGTGAGCATCCCCGGCGTTTCGACGCTCGACGGGAGCAGCTTCAGCTGCCTTCTGAGCCTTACGGCGTCTGACGGGAGCAAAGCTGTCAGCTACCAGCTGCAGCGCTCGTCCGGCGGCGGGCTGAGCCTGTTCCTGAACTACCACAACGGGGGCAGCACGACAAGGCTCGAAGTCCCCGTGCCTGAAGGAGTATTCGGGAGGTAGGGCGGACAATGAAAAGACTTTTATTTATCGCGGCCGCGCTGACCGCTGTCTTGTTGTGCGCCTCAACGGCCTTTGCAGCCGAGGAAGAGCTCGGCACCTCGCAGCAGACCTGGTACCTGGATATGTGGCACTACAGCGGAGGTTACTGGCAGATAGGCAACGCCGGCAGCAACAAGATCACCATAAGCGACAGCGAGATGGCCGCAAAAGGCGGCATAGTCGACTACCTCGAGGCCGGGAATTCCATAAACTTTTCCGTCCCCCTGCCCTCTGCCGCGCAGCAGGCCATGGCCGAAGGGAAAGAAGTAAAATGGCGGCTCAAGGCCCGTTCAGTATCGCTGTCAAAACTTTATGAGCTCAATTCACTGAAAACCGAGTCCATGGACCAGAGCGAGCTGGTCTTCAGCGTCAGGCCGCGCTTCAACCTCGTAAGAGACATTACGCTGGGCGACTATGTGGCAGGACTCAGAAAGACCGTGCCGCTCGTGGACCAGACCTATGGACACAATATTTTTTCGATATACGGAAACGGGGCTTCCGCCGTCCAGGGTTACGGAGCGTTCAGTTCAAAACGCCCGGACAGCGTGATATCCCCTTATATACACCCGTCGATGATAACAGGCGCCTCGGGCGCTCTTGCGGGCGGATATTCCATACTTCTGAGCGACGATGTGCTGCCTTCGGACGGCTACCAGATCGGTCAGGGGACCTTCGCCTCCGCCGGAGCCTGCGGCCTGCAGTTCATATTCCCCATAGATGTGGTCTTCTACACGGAAGTGGAAGATCCGCCTGATCCGGGAGGCGATCCTCAGGATCCGGAGCCGGACCCGGATGACCCCATAGACCCTCAGATCCCGGCGGATGACGTGTACGTCGACGCGCGCCTCGAGCTGCCGCCCTGGACTTATGTCGGACACAGGGTCATAGCCCAGGATCTGTCGGAAATAACCATCGGCGACGAGGTCTACGGAGCCGCAAGGGCTTACGGCCAGAAGAAAGCCAGCCCCAGTCTCAAGATCGTCCAGAGCGGCGTCGGGACCGCCAAAAAGATCACGAGCACGGAAACTGCCCTTACCTTCAGTCAGGAGGGAGACTTTGACGTGCGCCTTAAAGTCACTGCGTCGGGTGTATCCGACACCGACACGCAGACCATAGAAGTCCGCCCCACCCCGTACGTCGAGGCGGATGTAGGCGGCAGGCAGAAGCAGAACAGAAAGCAGACTCTCTTTATCGCCGCAGCGCAGAACGCTTCATATCCCGTAACATCTCTGGATATCAAGATGACGGACATCGAAAGCGGCGAGGAGATAAGCACCTCCTGGAATTTCGACGGCGAGCAGCCAGCTATACAGAACAGCTTAAATATCAAGTGCCGCAAGCCGTACGACAACGGCTCTGACCAGTATTTTTTAAAGATACGCATGGACTTTCTGAGCAAGTTCGGCACCGAAAGGGAGTTCGAATACCGCGTCACAGCAAGGGACAGCAAAGGAGACAGCATGACCGCGGTAAACCGCTTTACCGTCGTGCCGGACGCCCCGCCGGACGCCCGCATAGAACTGGAACCGGCTTTGATAAGAGGCGAAGGAAGCAACGTGGCAACGGTCCCGGTCGATGACGTCAGCCTGAGTGACGGCGACCAGCTTAACAGAAGCTGGAGCTGGAGCGAGAACGGCCTTGATTTTTCGGACATGCCCGGGTTTACGGACCTGAGCTTCGGGAGCCTTCAGAACATAAAATTCCAGAAGACCGGAGTCGGCCCCTTCTGGGTCAGGCTGCGCGTAAAGGATATGTGGCCGGACGAGACGCTTGAGGAATACATCAGCGATGAGGACTACCTGGAAGCGGAAACTGAAGAACAGAGCGAGGTCATCAACGTGGCCCCTCAGGTATCGCTCGAAGTCACCTCAGTCAAAACAGCTGAAATACTCCTGCTCGCGGGCAACGACGAAGAGCTGGAGGAAGCTTCCGCCGCAAAGACCGAGATCCGCAAGGAACTGCTTGCGGAGGGTATCTCGGCGGAAATAAAGGTCGAAGATGTCTCGGACGCGCAGGGTCAGGCAGCCGTAATAAGGAAGCTGGGAGAACTCAGCACAGACTACGGATTCCAGGGCCCAATGAACGGATTCTGGGAAAAAGGCACAGCCAGCGCGGACGAAAAGCGGATATACAAGGCGGAAGCGCTCTGGCCGGCGGGAGAAGACATGTATGACTGCTACCCGACACAGCCCTTCACGATACGGGCATACGACAAAAAAACGCTGGCGGAGCTGTGGAGCTTTACAGTCGGCGAAAACCTTCTGACAGCCGCGGACCGCGGAAAGAGCGCGTATTACGGCCACGACGGGGAAGATAAATACCTGTATTTCGTTGTCGGCGGCAGGACTCTGCTTTTAGACAAAGAGACCGGAGCGCTCGCGGCGCAGATACCCTTCGAGTTCGGGTGCTGCAGCGCGCTCAACGACGAATACATCTATACATTTAAGCCCGACGGGATCTATAAGATCTCCCGCGGCGACGGATCGGTCAGCAGGCTGATAGCCGAGACGATATACGCGGACGACCGCCAGGTATCAAGACTGGGCGGAAAGTACAGTTTTCTCTGTAAAAGGGGCACGGAGCACCTCAAAGGCACTTTCGATCCACGGAGCGAAAAACTCAGCTATACGAGGCTGTCAGGCACCTCAGACGACAGCGGGGAAAGCGTGACCACCCTTCTCGGAATAGATACGGACGGCAAGACCGTCATATTCACAAAAAACGGCACCGCATCCGCAGGCTGCGCGCGCGTGTTCGGAGAGGACGGATCACTTGTCAAAACTGTAAATATCGACCCCCGTTCGGGCAGAGTCTATCCGGTCGCGGACGCGTCCGGCAGGATATGCGGCGCAGCGGCGGCTTACAACAGCAGATACCGTGAAGATTATAATGTCACAACTGAATATTACGACTTCGAAAGCGACGCCGCGCAGGCATCGGCCACAATAACGGGAAACGATTATATGACCGACATCGACCGGCAGATGATCGGGATCAAAAGGCCCAACGGTTCCGTGACGGTCGGTCTCGGGGCTGACTACGATTTCGTATACAGCCTTGGGACCCCCTATCCGGAGCGTTTTACGCTGTTTAATTTCAACAAGGGCTCCGCGGATACAGCCGCGGGCAGCACCCTTGCCGCCGGAACACCGGCAAACGCGGAATATGCGTATCAGGTACCGGGAACCCTTCTGCTGACGACCGCCTACAACCTTCCGGCCGCGCCTTACAACACGACCGGAGTCTACAGTGTGAGCGAAAGCCTTGAGGGAAAGACGGAAAGGCTCAAGAAACAGGAATTAAGCTACGAGACAGATTTCAGCTTTGCGCTCGGCGTTGACAGCGGATTGGATCCAAGGGGCTTCGCGTCGCAGATAACCGACCGCGTGTCCGAAGGTGAAAAGAGCCTGGTGATCATGGGAAACGCCGCGGATTCGTCCGCGAAGAAGCAGTACAGGCTGCTTCCCGACACAACGTACTACTACGAATACGACACCAGCGCCGGCCGCGACATATTAAGCGCGGAGGCAAAGCTTTCAAAGGACGGCCCTGCGATCTCCGGCTATGAGGTGAGCGAGGTCTATACCGAAGACTTTAACGACAGCGAGCTGTCCCCCTTCTTCACCTACAGCTCGGGGACGGTAGTAAACGCGCGTTACAATATGGTAGACGTCAGGCAGCTTCAGGGCACGCAGATCAAATACGGGCAGATCGATTTCACGGTTCCGGAAGGGACTGTAGGAGTCTACAGCTTCAATTACAGGACAGCCACCGGCGGAAGCAGCCATACTTCCGTGCACTTTGAGCTGTCCAAAGACGGAGGAGATTATGAAACAAAAGACGAGGGAATAGACGGGCTTTTCTACGGCAAGGAGCCGCTGCTCCCGGGCCGTTACAGCATCCGCGGCGTTGTGCAGGGTTACGCCCAGAGTGGAACGAACCAGAGGATAACAGCCTCGATAGATATAGACAATATGCGGGTCACACTGTTTAAAGCAGCGGACACCTACCCTGCCGCGGGCATACGGACGCTCCGGTCTGAATCCCACAGCAGCGGTCTCGGCGGGGAGACACACATAAGCGGAAGCTTTACCACGCCTAAAAACGTGCTGTCTTACGGCCGCTTCGACGGGACGCATCAGGCAGCTGAAATTAATTCCGCGGGCAATGCCGGCTGGACCTTTACAGTTCCCGACGGCTCCTTTGCTCCGTACTTTACGGCTGGCCTAAGGAGCAACCCGGGCATGAGCTATTCCGGAAGCAGGGAGATCCCGAGAAACATTACCTGGACGCTTTCCGGTGACGGCGGAACGGAAAAGACCTGGACCGCCACAGTTTCGACAAAGGCGCCGGATTACTTCGGAACGATAGACCGCGACGCGACAGTCCGGGCTTACGGGCTTACAGGCACCAACACGCTTAAAGCAAACCATGTTTACAATGTATCGTCGTTCATAAACAGCGCGGAGTATTACTATACGGATCCGGGGACTGAGACCGGACAGGCGCTCACAGACGGCCGTTTCTTTACCGATGGAGGCGATCTGTTCTACGAGGACATAGTCTATGACGGGACGACAGACCTCTGTCTCAACACCGGCGAAGGAAGCACCACTGTCAGCAACCTTAAGATCTACACCATTCAGAACGGAACAAGGATCTACGCCGAAAACAGCAGTTTCCACGCTGAAAGCGCTGCGAGGGACTGGCAGGCGAACAACGCCACGGTCACAGTCGCGTCGACAGCGAAGGAGCTGGAGGAAGAACCGGCGAAGGTCTTTAAGAAAGGAGAGTACGTAAACCAGAAATTCTTCTACAGCGATTATGAAAACGACCCGTCAAAGGCGTCGTATTACAAATACACGCACATTCCGCTCAACGACGGGCTGCATCCGCAGTCCGGGCAGGTGCTGACGGAAACGATCAACCGTTTCTACGTTGACGGCAAATACCTGCTGCAGCACTGGCAGTACGACAGCACAGGCAAAGAACCCTACGACCTGCAGAGCAATGTGGCTGAATTTGTATTTTACATCCTCGGCGAACCCGTCGGGTCCGCGCCGTGGGTAGAATATATCGCTACAGATCCCCCTTCGGATATCTACGACGGGGACCCGTGGTCGGCGGAGCTTGAGATAAACGACCTTGACAAGGATCCTCTGGATCTGACAGTCGAGATCTACCACAGCAGCGACAAAGCCCACCCGGTCTACATCTATACGAAAAATGACATACGGGTCGGCATTTCGGGCAGGTATCCCGTCATAAGATTCCCCTTCCCGGGTACCGCAAAGGAAGGCACTTACGATATTATCGCCACCGTCAGCGACGGGACCGGAGCCGGGATGAAAAACTACAGATTCGTGGTCAAGACCGCGAAGAGCCTTAAAGGCGCAGTTACGCACACGGACTCCTGGGAGACTAACCGCAACGCGTTCAACTACAAGTGGTTTGACAGGACTGCGGACGAGCCTGCCGGAAGCTCCGGATGGCTTAAGGGCAGCGCAGCGGAAATATCTGAAAAGAGAAAGACCGAGACCGCGGCGGAGCTTTATTCAAGATCTGCCACGCCGAGGCTTCGTTACGCCAACGTTTTCTGGCCGGGCGAACAGCTGGAGCTAAGAACGAGCATAGGCGGGAACGCGATCCGCGTCACGGCGGAGCTTCTGAGCGCGGACGGCCTTAAAAAGGTCAAGCCGGAAGGCAGCAGCGAGTTCATCGATCTTTCTGATTATACGACTGCGCTCGCCTATGCCGGAGCAGGCGACCTTCCCGGCGAAAAGGCCTGGACAGGCACTCTCTGGAACACGGGAATGCGCACGGACCTTCTGACCGCAAGACCGCTTCCGCTTATCGTGCGCTTCACCGCGCGCTACAGCGACGGCAAAACGCTGATATTTGAAGTTCCGGTCATATTCGATTTCGACATCGGTTATTCCAGGCTTCACAGAGTTTATTAGATGACAAATCCTTTCAGGTGAATTATATTATTAATGATTTACCTGAAAGGATCTTAAAAATGAGCAAGATCATAAGCAGAGAACAGGCAGCTGCCCTTGTTAAGGACGGCGCGACCCTTGTAACTACAGGCTTCGACGGCTTCGGCTGCCCGGAGGATCTTATAATGGCGCTGGCTGAGCGCTTTCATAAGGAGGGTCACCCGCTGGGGCTGACCGCCGTAAAGGGCACCAGCCAGGGCGACGGGCACGGCCGCGGATACGACCA
>JAFYFK010000228.1 GCA_017543805.1 Bacillota bacterium
ATCTATGTCATCATTCCGGCAGTCCTCGGGCAGATGCGCGCGTATCCATTGTTCGTCAAGTCTCATGTGACAACCTCCGCAATCACTGTTTCGCTGTTTATTCTATGATACCACAGGATCGGCAGCCCTTGCACACAGGAATGGCTGTATGACGCATATGTGGAAGCTAAGAATGAATACATTTATCCGAAAACTTCGAACATAAAAAGCGCTCCATCGCTGAAGCGCTTCAGACTTTTCTGTATCCTTCAATTTAGAGCTGATCTTTGATCGCTTCCAGGATGCGCTCGCACGCGTGGCCGTCGCCGTAGGGGTTGACGGCGTGCGCCATTTTTGCGTAGGCGGACGGGTCCGTCAGCAGTTCCTTCGCAGCTGCGTAGATGTTTGCCCGCTCGACCCCCGCAAGCCTTGCTGTGCCTGCGGCTATGGCTTCCGGACGCTCGGTCTCGCGGCGCACTACAAGCACCGGCTTCCCGAGAGCGGGAGCTTCCTCCTGCATTCCGCCGGAATCCGTAAGTATAAAGAACGACCTGGCCATCAGGTTTACGAACGGCTGGTATGTAAGCGGCTCAATGAGATGCACGTTGGCGATGCCCGCCAGGTACTCGGCAGCCGAGGAACGGACCTTCGGGTTGAGATGGACCGGGTACACGACCTCCACATCGTCAAATTCGCGGGCGACGTCAGCGATGGCGGAGAATATGGCCGCCATATTTTCGCCGAGGTTTTCCCTGCGGTGGCAGGTTACGGTTATGACCCGTTTGTTTTCAAAATCTATGTTCTTAAGAGTTTCGTCTTCAAATTCGTAGGGCTTTCCGGCAACGAGATGCAGGGCGTCGATAACGGTGTTGCCCGTAACGACGACCTTCGCGGGGTCGGTCCCCTCTTTTATAAGGTTCTGGCGGTTGGTCTCTGTCGGGGCAAAGAAAATGTCTCCGATGCGGCTTACGAGCTGGCGGTTCATCTCCTCCGGGAAGGGCGAATACTTGTCGTAGGTGCGGAGGCCCGCCTCCACGTGCCCGACGGGTATCTGGTGGTAGAACGCCGCAAGCGCCGCGGCAAAGGTCGTGGTGGTGTCGCCGTGGACAAGAACGAGATCCGGCTGCTCCTTTGCGAGGACCTCGTCGAGGCCGTTAAGGACAGAGGAGGTTATCATCGGAAGCGTCTGGTTCTGCTTCATGACGTTGAGGTCGTAGTCCGGGACAAGTTCAAAGAGCTCCAGCACCTGGTCGAGCATGCTGCGGTGCTGCGCCGTGACGCAGAGTATGCACTCAAAATACGGGTCGCCCTTGAGCGCCCGTACCAGCGGAGCCATTTTTATCGCCTCGGGACGGGTCCCGAAAACTGTCATAACCTTCATTTTGAACTGCCTTTCATTTCTTCCTGCACCTCTCTGAGATACTCGGACAGCGGCTTTTTCTTTCCGAACGCGGGCGCGTCCGCGTAGCTTACCGGAGCGTGTTCGTCGATGGTGTTTTCCGGCTTTTTATTGACTATGCCTATGCCGAGGAAAACGATTATAAGCACGGCGGCGATAAGCGCAAGCGCGAAGGATTCCAGACGCCTGTGAATGGTCCAGAGTATTCCGGCAATGCCCATTATGGCGCTTATGGAGTACAGCACCAGGACAGTGCGCCTCTGGCCGAAGCCCATGGCCATTATGCGGTGATGCAGATGCCCCTTGTCAGCCTTCATTATGGGTTTGTGGCTTACTGCCCTGCGTACGATGGCAAACATCGTGTCGAAGATCGGCAGAGCAAGGATGAGCATGGGAACTATGGCAGCAAAGAGCGTAGTGCCCTTGGTCGGATAATCACCGATCAGCGAAACCGTGGACAGCAGATATCCGAGCAGCTGTGAACCTGCGTCGCCCATGAATATCTTTGCAGGATACATGTTCCAGACGAGGAAGCCCACACAGGCGCCGGCTATGGAAACTGAGAGCAGACAGGTCCTGGACAGCGGGTTGAGGCCGGAGGAATACGCGATCGTAAAGCAGGCGATACAGGTTATTCCGGCGGCAAGCCCGTCGAGGCCATCTATCAGGTTTATGGTGTTTGTGATGGCGACTATCCAGAGGACAGTCACAAGGAACGATACCGGCGGGGAGAAAGAAATGTACGCTCCTCCGAAGAGGTTTGCCATTCCGAGTATGCGTATGGTAAAGAACCACGCCACGCCGGCGCAGATGATCTGCCCCGCGAGTTTTACCTTCGCGGAGATGTCTTTAAGGTCGTCAACTATTCCCAGCAGAAGTATCATGACCGCGCCCACAAGAAGGCCGCGGGTCTGCTGGCTGAGCGGGGCAATCGAAATGAAGCCCACAGCTATTCCCAGGAAAATGGCGATTCCGCCAAAGCGCGGGATGGGCTTTTTGTGCATGCGCCTGTTGTCCTTGGGGATGTCCATTGCCCCGATCTTAGGCGCTATTAAGATGGCAAGAGGGGTCGCCGCGGCGGTCACTGCAGCCGCGATCAGGAAGACCCATATAAGCCTTGACATTACTCCTTGTTTTCTCCGAAGAGCTCAAATTCCAGTCCTGCTTCGGCAGCCATAGCCTGGCCGAGCTCGTCCGGATAGCGCTCCTTTATTACAACGCGCTTTATGCCGGCGTTGATTATCATTTTGGTGCAGATGGCGCAGGGCTGAGTGGTGCAGTAAAGCTCAGCTCCGTCGATGTTTACGCCCATACGGGCAGCCTGGATTATGGCGTTCTGCTCGGCGTGAAGCCCTCTGCAGAGCTCCGCGCGCTGGCCGCTGGGTATGTTCATTTTGGCGCGCATGCAGCCGGTCTCCGAACAGTGGGTCAGCCCGTTGGGCGTTCCGTTATATCCAGTGGCGAGCACTCTGTGATCCTTTACGATCACCGCTCCAACGCCTCTTCTGATGCATGTGGTGCGGGTCCTGGCGAGTTCAGCCATTTCCATAAAATATTCGTCCCAGCTCGGTCTTTTATCCATTTTGCACCTCTCAATAAAATACTTCGTCAAGATAGAGCCCGTGCGGCGGGGCTACGTGCCCTGCCTTTGTGCGGTCCTGCGTCTCAATGGCCAGGCGGACATCGTCCGCGCTGCGCCTTCCGAGGCCGACCTCCACAAGCGTTCCGGTGATTATCCTGACCATATTATACAGGAAACCGTCCCCGGAAACCGCAATATTTATATCTGTTCCGTCCTTGGCAATGTCTATGCTCCAGACGTTTCTTACAGTGCTGTCCTGCGGCGTGCTGCCCATGGACATGAAGGCGGCGAAATCATGTTCTCCGACGATGATCTCCGCGGCCTGACGCATTTTTTCGACGTCCAGCGGCCGGGTTATCTGGTAGCAGTAATTCCTGCGGAAAATGTCCACCTGCGGGGCGTTGGATATCTTGTAAATATACCGCTTGCCTTTAGCGTCAAAGCGCGCGTGGAAACCCTCAGGCTTGTCCTCCGCCGCGACGATCTCTATTTCTCCGACGCATTCGTAGCGGTCGCGGGCGAGCATGTCGTTAGCGGCTCTCGGGATGCGGTCCGCAGGGATGCCGAACTGGCCGCGCAGCGTGGCTCTCTGTCCGTATGCGTGGACCCCGGAGTCCGTCCTGCTGGTCGAATCCAGCCTTACCTCAAAGCCCAGAAGCCTCGTCAGCACTTCCTCCAGCGTTCCGCAAACGGTCTTTGTTCCGGGCTGGCGCTGCCATCCGCAGAAGTCTGTCCCATCATATTTGATTGTCAGGAGGACGTTTCGGTCTTGCATTATTTCTTCCAGGAGCTCTTCAGGTCGACGATCTGGTTGAATACCGGTTCGCCGGGCTTGCTGAGCACAGTGTCAGCGATGTAATAGCCGCAGCGGAAGAACTGGAAGCGTTCGCCGGCCTTGGCGTCCTTAAGCGCGGGCTCTGCCTTTACGATCAGGTCTGTCCTGGAATTCGGGTCGAATTCGTTTTTACCGGTCTCCTCGTTCGGATAAGCCAGATAGCCGTACTGGCGGACAGGAACGTCCACGGCCGTCTTCGCGTCGACCCAGTGGATGGTGCCCTTTACCTTGCGGCCTTCAAAACCTGAACCGCTTCTGGTCGCCGGGTCGTAGGTGCATTTGAGCTCAACGACTTCACCGTTTTCATCCTTTATGACCTCATTGCAGGTGATGAAGTATGCTCCCTTGAGACGCACTTCGTTGCCCGGATAGAGGCGGAAGTACTTCTTTGCGGGGATCTCCATAAAGTCGTCGCGGTCCACCCAGATCTCGCCGGAGAAAGGAACCTCGCGGCTTCCCATCTCTGGGACGGTGGCGCTGTTTTCTATGGTGAGCATTTCGGTCTGGCCTTCGGGATAGTTGGTGATGGTGACCTTCAGCGGATGAAGGATGACCATTCTGCTTTCGACCTTGTCCTTAAGGTCGTCGCGGACGAAGAACTCCAGCTTGTCCATGCCGATCTGGCTGTTTGCCTTTGCAACGCCGATGGCGTCGCAGAAAGCGCGGATCGCTTCCGGCGTATAGCCTCTGCGGCGGATGCCGGCGATGGTGCAGAGACGCGGGTCGTCCCAGCCCTCTACCAGGCCTTCGGTAACAAGCTTTTTGATATTGCGCTTGCTCATTATGGTGTTGGACAGGTTAAGCTTTGCGAATTCGATCTGCTGCGGAGCCTCCGGCCATTCCAGGGCTTCCAGGAGCCAGTTGTAGAACGGGCGGTGATCCTCAAATTCCATGGTGCAGAGAGAATGCGTAATGCCCTCGATGGCGTCCTCGAGCGGATGAGCAAAGTCGTACATCGGATAGACGCACCACTTGTCGCCCACATGCTGATGGTGAGCGTGGAGCACGCGGTAGATGATGGGGTCGCGCATGTTCATATTGGGAGAAGCCATGTCGATCTTTGCCCGGATGACCATCTCGCCGTCGGCATATTTACCGTCGCGCATGTCATGGAAGATCTGCAGGGATTCCTCCCAGGGACGGTCTCTCCAGGGGCTCTCCTTGCCCGGCTCGGTCAGCGTGCCGCGGGTGTCGCGGATCTGGTCGCCGGTCTGTTCGTCAGCGTAAGCCAGGCCCTTCTTTATGAGGGTCTCGCAGCATTCGTACATCCTGGGGAAGTAGTCGGAAGCGAAGTTCCTGCTGTGCCACTCAAAGCCCAGCCAGCGGACGTCGTTTTCGATGGAATCCACAAATTCCTCGTCCTCGGAGACCGGGTTGGTATCGTCGTAACGCAGGTTGCAGAAGCCGCCGTATTTCTTTGCGGTGCCGAAATTGAGGCAGATGGACTTTGCGTGTCCAATATGCAGGTAGCCGTTGGGCTCCGGCGGAAAACGAGTAGTAATCTCGTGAGAGTATTTGCCGTTTTCTATATCCTTATCAATAATGTCGTGGATAAAATTTCCCGCCATCGTTCTTTCTTCGTCAGCCATAATTCCTCCGTAATTCAAAAACTTTTACCCTTGATTATAACAAATGAAACCGCTTATTCCAAGAGGATTGTAACGCGGGCGGGCCATGATATAATGAATGCAAAGGAGGCCTGACATGGATCCAGAATACTATTACGAAGATAAACCCGAAGAAGCGCCGGAAAAACCATACGCCAATTACTCCGCGCCGCAGCGCTCCGGCTCCAAAAACGAGAACCTCGCAAAGATAATGTTCCTTATAATATTGGTGGC
>JAFYFK010000229.1 GCA_017543805.1 Bacillota bacterium
GCTGCTCCTACTCTGACCAGAAAGTATTCTCTTAACAAGTTGATTGTACCCTACCCAGCCTCTATTCTCAACGGGTTTTGCCCAAAAAGTTTTTGCTGATGCCCATCAATTCCGCTGATGCTAGAAAGCGGGTGCAGCCTCTGCCGGTTCCTCCTTCTTCGGCACCACGGGCTCCATGTTTCTCGCGGTGAGCCACTTGCAGAGCTCGGTCGCCTCCGCCTTCGTAAAGGAGATGCCCTTCGTCATCTTCTCGTGACGCGGATCCCATTCGCGAATGTCGAATTTCGGCGCGCTGCCGTTCCAGGAGACGACATTGAGTTCTCTCGTCCATCCGTTGTTGCTCTTGCGGAGCACGCCGATGTGTTCGCGGATGTCGAAGAGGAATTCCTCGTTGTCGTTGCGATAGCCCGCCCTGCTCTCGTTGACCATTGCTGGGGCCGTTTCCATTGCCTTTGCGTATTCGTTTTTCATCGTTTCTTTCCTTTCCGCGTCCCGCTGCGGAGAAGTAAGGAAAGTATATCGTAAATGTTAATATATGTCAATAATAACTTATATTATTTTTTAATTCCAGACAAAACAAAAGAGACAGGCACGCTGCTGCACAGTGTACCTGTCCCTTTGTGTTATACAGAATAGTTATGCGCCTTCTGCAGCACCATTTCCTTTACCTTGATGAGGCGGACCTTCGTGGAGTTCTCGTTCTCCTCGAGCTTCATGGTGATGTAGTGGATGTTGGTCTCCAGATCG
This sequence comes from Bacillota bacterium, assembly GCA_017543805.1. Classification (GTDB taxonomy): domain Bacteria; phylum Bacillota; class Clostridia; order Peptostreptococcales; family Anaerovoracaceae; genus RGIG7041. Next base: position 748 of record JAFYFK010000229.1, read on the forward strand.
GGGATCGTGGAGTATTCCAGGGCGTTGACGCGCCGGCGGGTGCTCTCGATCTCCTCGGCCATCAGCTGCATGGTCTTTTCGACCTCTGCCAGCTGCAGCATATCCTCGAAGACCGCGGACAGCTTGCCAAGCGCATCGTCCAGGTCGCCGGACGTCTGCGCGAAGGCGTAGGGAATAATATCCTCCCCGCCGCCGGAAGTCGCGAAGCTGTACTGGGGCACGTTGACGCTCATGACGTTCTTATACGTCAGATCCAGGTCTACAGTGCGCCGGGGGTACAGCAGCGCCTGCTCCAGCATCTGGGGCGACATGACGGCGCTGGCAGCGGACAGGCTGGCGAATGCTTCCGTAAGCCCCTCCTCCACTTTTTTACGCAGCTCCTTATTCTGTTTTACGATGTCCATGAACTGGCGCATCAGCTCGTCGCGCTTGTCCTTCAGCAGCTTGTGGCCGCGCCTGGCGGTGGTCAGGCGGCCTTTGAGCTGATTCAGCACCATTCTGGTCGGTGTATAGTTGGCCACAGCGGACCTCCTTATTGGACGGGAAGATACTTATCGATGAGCTCTTCCTTGATCCTCTTCAGCTCCGTTCTGGGCAGGATCTTCAGCAGATCCCAGCCTAAGTTGAGCGTCTCTTCGATGGTGCGGTTCGTATCGAAGCCCTGGTTGACGTATTCCTTCTCGAACTGCTCGGCGAACTTAGCGTACAGCTTATCCGTGTCGGTCAGAGCCGCTTCGCCCAGCACCACCATCAGCTCCTTGGCTTCCTTGCCGCGTGCATAGGCCGCAAACAGCTGGTTTAACACATTCGCGTGATCCGCTCGGGTCTTGCCCTCGCCGATTCCTTTGTCCTTCA
>JAFYFK010000230.1 GCA_017543805.1 Bacillota bacterium
GCGTCTACATGTGTCAGAGTCGACGCATCATGAGTGTGCGCACCCGTAGAATTAAAGTAGACGGTCACTTCGACCTCCGAGGAGGGCATGAAATAATAGCTTGTGCCCGAGATGTCTACAGTACGGCTCTGGCTATTGACCACATCATAATAATAGTATTCTGTTTTCCAAAATGTCGAATCGACACCGGGCGTTATATCCCGTATATAGATGCGGTCACCTGGATGCGCATAATACACATCCTCGGATTGATTGACAAAGTCCTCGGTATCATTCTCAAGCCAGGCGGTACCGACGCCTTGGCCTGCGAAGACAAGCTTGATCTTATAGGCTGTATTATCCCGCCAGCCGGCGTACAGCGTCTTGTTGTCCGTCAGCGGCTGGGTGAAATCGAAGAGATAAGCAGCACTTGACATATTCGCCGCCTGCCGGTTCGTGTACCAGCCGGTAAATTCCCAGCTGCCATCGCCCGCCGGATCAGCAGGAGGCGTCGGCACGGTATTCAGCTCGACCTGCGCCGGATCGATCGGAGCTCCTCGGCCGTTCATATCAAACGTGATCGTGCGGTAAGGAATGACCTCCCAGACGGCTGTAAACGCCATGTCGTCGTAGACCGTGATAGCCCGGCCGGCAGAGTAATACGTGCCGCCGCAGACCCAGTATCTGAAACGCTTTCCCTCCGGTGCGGCAAACGTGCTCTCCGGTACAGTAAGGACCGAACCGGCCGGAGGACGCCTGCCGGTCATGGTTCCCGAACCTTCGCCCGGTTTAAAGGTGACGGTGCAAAGCTTCGTCCACTTGGCGTTGAGGTTGGTGTGCTGCGTGATGGGCGTGGAAAAATCGAAGTGATGATCCTCCGTAAAACCGCCGTTCGTATACCAGCCTCCGAAGATATAACCATTCTGGTACAGCTTTTTGGGCTCCACCGCGATCGCGCCGTAGGTGACCGTCTGGACCGGAGGCCTCGTACCGATGCCCCGGTTATTGAAGGAGACCAGGAAGGTCTGCATCTCCCATTTTGCGTAAAGTATAAGGTCGTCGGTGACCGCCCTGCTGAAGTCGTAAACATGCTCATAGCCGGGATCGGTGTACCAGCCCATGAACGAGCCGCCCGCTTTGACAGGATCCGCAGGTTTGGTTACTTTGCCGCCGTGCGTAATGATCTGCGACTGCGGATTGGGGGATCCGCCGACAGTGTCGAAATCGACCCCATAGCTCTTCAGATTCCACTTGGCGTAGAGATCGAGTGTGCCGGTGATCGGCGTGCTGAAATTAAAGGGTGAATTGAATCCGGGGTCTGTGTACCAGCCGCCGAAAACATAACCGTTGATCTCTTCCGGCATCTCCGGCGCGACAGCCTTTTCGCCCGCCAGCACCTGCTGGCTGGTGTCTGGCCGGCTGTATGCCGATCCCATATGACAGCGCACCGTGTACGCCGCGCGCACGTAAAAGTAGCGGCTGTAGACATTCGTCCTCTCCGTTAAGACCCAGGGATAATCGATGAGACAGAGCTGATACGGCACATCGCTGACCCAGTCGGAAGTGACCCAGATATGCATATCCTGAGCCTCTTCGATCTCAACGTTCTGGCCGTTTCCGCAGATCTGCCCATAGGCATCAGGGAATCTGTTCGAAGAAGACGAATCATACCCCATAGGCCCTCCGGAGATAAAGAAGCAGGAATCATTCTGATTCTCCCACGTGATGGAGATGGGCTCTATTTCACGATCTACGGACCAGGTCACCCATTCGAGCTGCCCGTCGAGGATAACGACATCCTGCGGCTGCCGGGTGAACATGTTCGTCCCCTTGGGCAGGATATAGAAAGGTTCGCTGTAATACTCCTCACCGTTTTTGCCCTGGAGGACTACGTAAAACGGATATTCGCTTATAGCGTCAGTGCCCATATAAATCGAATAGGTCCTCCGCGATTGCGTGAGCCACCTGGTAACCTCTTCAAAAGTATGGTTTGTCAATTCACCGTCCATATCATCAAGTATCCAGAAGCGCTCACCGTGCGTCTCGAAATTGAGTGCGAAGGTGAGCTTTTTTTCGGCATCGGGATCGCTCGTATCGAGACTGATAGTATTCGGCTGCTGCAGGAACTTCGGTTCCGGGTTGATGTAGAACTCCTCGCTCTGGCGGCACCGGTTTCCGTCCGCGACCCAATTCAATTCAATCGTGTATGGATACTCGGATATCCAGGAATCATCCACCACGACCGTCATATTCTGTTTCGGCGCCGCGGGGTTCCCCTCAGGATCCGTGAATCTTGATTCGATATCGTAAAGATGATTAAAGGTATTGTTATAAAGCTCAAGACTGATATCGTCCCGCTGCTCGGGGTCAACATTCAGCGAGAACGTCAGCTCGGCCGTGCCGCCCTCGGGAACATAGATCGTGTTAGGCTGCACCGAGAAATTGGGAGCCGTATCCGCCCAGGCCGGTTCGGCGGAGATGCCGGTAATGCTTATCAGAATAAAAAATAATAAAAATAAACCTGACAGTCTGATAAATGTATTTCTCATATAGCGGCACCTCCCGTGGATACAATTTTCCATACTTTATAATATCCTCAAAGGAACTTTTCCACATCATCCGAAAGTAGGATATGCAATAAAAAACAGCCCCAAAGGGCCGTTTAATTGTATATTTATGCATCTGTCAGTCTTTTATTACAAGTCCCAGGTGACGCGCTTTAACTGCAAGTTCCAGCCGGCTGCGGTACCCTGTCTTCTGCAGGAGATTGGCTATATGGCTTTTTACCGTAGTTTCTGAGATGTCGAGGCATGCGGCGATCTCCTGGTTTGAGGCGCCGCCGACAAGCTCGTGGAGCACATCGATCTCCCGGTCGGTAAACGCGGCAGTGTCCGCGTTTCCGAGCTGCGCGTGCGGAACATCGCCCGTATAGACCGATTCCCCGGCCATGGTGCGGTCGAGGAGCTCGAGCAGTGGCTGTTCCTGTATCTCCTTGTGCCAGAAGCTGTCCGCGCCGACAGCCCTGGCGCGGCTCATATACGATACCTCGGGCATCGACGTGACTATGACGATCTTCATCTCCGGACGGAGCTTTTTGAGTTCCGCCGCGGCGTCAAGCCCGCTCATGCTCCCCGGGAACAGAACGTCGAGAAGCGCGATGTCGGCATCGTTGAAACGGCACCAGTCAAGAAGCTGCGCGGCTGAAGCAAAGGACGCCGCCACCTCGTAGCGTTCCGACTGCGCCGCGATATCCTCGAAGACCTCGCGCACCATCTTATAATCTTCAGCTATAACAAGCTTACAGCTCATAAATACCTCCTTTTTCCGGAAGGATCATTGTCATGCGGAACCGCGGTTCGGACTCGATCGTAAGCGTTCCGCCGGCAGCTTCCGCCTCTTTTCTGAGATTTGCGAGACCTCCGGTCTCCCTGACCGGCCAGTGCGGCGCCTCTCCGTCATTCGTAAGGGTAATGCGCCAGAAGCCGTCAATATGTTCCGAATCCACATACGCCGCGCTTCCGCCGGCGTGCCGCAGGACGTTCGTCATGTGCGTCTGTATAGCCAGATCCGCGAGCTGCATCAGCGGCCCTTCCTGCGGAAGCTCCCCGTTTACGCGCAGTTCTATACCCAGCAGCGCAGCCTCCCTGTTTATAACATAGTACGGAGCCTGCCAGGGTTCAGCGCCTCCCCCTGAAAGCTGGGCCAGATCCTGCCTCCACTGCGAAAGCAGCTCTGTTCTGTCGACTGAACCGGGCTGCAGCATGCAGCGCTTTGTGAGCAGAAGAGTCTCCCCTATGCGGTTGTGCAGCGAAGTCTTGATCTGCAGCAGTTCGCGGCTCATGGTGACGTATTCTATAGTGCCGAGCAGCGCCTTGAGCCTCGTGTTTACGAGCTTCGCGCGGTCCTGCTTCTCCTCGAGCTGCGAGGTCAGCTGCCAGGGTTCGGTAACGTCGACCGCCATCAGCTCCTGTACAGATTCCCCGCCGAAGGGTATAAGGCTTCTCTGAATATTATACACCCTGCCGTCCTTCAGCTCCAGCACGGGGGATTCCCCGGAGCGCAGGGTACCCGGATAATCGCCCTTTGAAAGGTGCCTCCAGAACCTCGCGGGGTTTCTGGGCGGCTGTCCGGTCAGCTCCCGGCATATGCGCTCCATCTCGGTGTTTACGAGCAGCGGGCGGCCGTTCTCCCTGGAGAAGCTCATCCCGGTAGGAAGCCTGTCGAAAGCTTCTTTTACGGACATCACGGAGAGATGCGTCCTGATCCATTTCCCGAGGCGGTACTGCTGGACTGCCGCGACCGATGTAAGGACAGCCAGAAGGCCGAAGACCAGCGCAGGCCGCGCCATCAGGAAACCAAACCAGGCGGGCACCAGCGGGACCTGCCACGCGGAGATCTGAAGACCGTAGCAGAGAGCCTGATAGAGATACATCGCCGCAGCCAGAAGGACTCCCGTCAGCGCTGTCAGGCCGGGGCTGCGCTTAAGCTGCAGAAAGCGGACAAGGTTATAGATGAACATCAGCAGGACGACCAGCGTCCAGACCGCCGTCAGGCTTTGAACAAGACGCGGCAGTTCGGGGAAGCTCATACAGCCGCCTCCTTTCCCGCCGGCAGCGCGGCTGAAAGCGTTATGTACACGGTATCGTCCCTCGTTTCAGCGTCAAGCGAGGCCCCGAGGGCATCCGCCTTTTCCGTTAGACGGTCCGGCAGCACGGGGATCTCCGGCGCGTCGAGCGCAAGCTTAAGGGCAAAGCTTTCAGAAGCTGTTTCTATTACGGCGTCGCAGGCGTTCAGCGAGTCAAAAGAACCCTCGAGCGCGGTCTCAAAAAGTTCGTAAGCGAGCAGGCACAGCGGCGCTGGCAGCATGGCCGCGCCTTCAGACCGCAGTTCCGCGGTCTTTCCGGAAAGCGTCAGGTATTCAAAGCTCTCGCGTATGGCCAGAGCCAGTTCACCGGAGCTCAGCATACCGGATTCTTCGGCGTTGAGTATAAGGTTGCCGCGCCGCTTGATGTAAGCTCCGAGCACCGCGATCTTCGGCAGATACTCCGAAAAAACCTCCCCGCTGTCCGACGCGGCGGAAAGCAGTGTCTGCATCTTTTCGGCCTGCGGCCGCAGATCCTCGGATATCCGGTCATACAGGCGGTTTTTGGTCTCGTAGGATATTCGCTCCGCGCGGATCTCGTTCTCCTGCCGGATAAGCTCGTTCTCGCCCTCGAGCTCCTGGGTCACGCTCTCCAGCCTTTCATTCAGCGCGGTAACATCCCTAAGGTCCTCCGCCCAGCTGACGCTGCCGCCGCTTATGGGCCGGTCCTGGATCCGGAATCCATCGGAGACCGGAGTATAGTTCTGCGAAACGAATACAGCCTCGCCGTCGTCGGAGCGTATGACCGCGTTGATATGCGAGCGGTCGAACAACATCTCATAATCCGTATTGACAGGAAGAAGCCCTACCCTTATGCAGCTTTCGATGCTTCCGATAAACAGGAAGCATACCGCTTCGTGCAGCTGGTACAGCTTCATACCGTTGATCTGCGGAGATCCGCCGCATATGAAATAAACCACAAGCAGAGCGATCCCGGCAGCCATTATCCCGGCAGGGATGTACCAGAGATTGCGTGAAGCGCGTATGCGGCAGCACCGCAGCAGTATGACGAGCGTCGCAAGGCACAGGAACAGCGCCCAGACCACCAGCACCCAGTACAGAGGCCCGTGGCTGTAGCTGCTGTGCTCCGCGTCCGTAAAACGGAATGCCAGGCCGTGGATGCCGTTGGTCATAAAAAGAAGGCTCAGCAACCCGCCGGCGATCCACAGAGGAAGGGTCGCGCGAAGCGGACCGTCGGGATCGTCCCGGGATACCCTGAGCGCCGAAAGAAAACCCGTCAGCGGTATAAGGCAGAGCGGAATGTAATATGCGTACCACGCGTATTCCCGAAGCGCGGGAAGGTTGGTGAGCAGCGTATAGCGACAGATCCTGAAGCAGAAAAGCAGGACCATCAGAACAGACGCGGCTGTAAGAAGCCTGCGTATGTGCTTCTGCACCACTCTGCGCCGTATCGACAGCGACCAGGTTATGACCAAGGCGCAGTAAAGCAGCGCAGGGATGTCATACAGGTGCTGCCGTATGGGCAGGTAAAGATTCGAAAAGACAGCCAGCGCAAAAAAGGCCAGGAAGGCTGCCGTTTTTCTTTTTTCGATGATATTGCTTTCTGACATCTGCATCCCCTGCCGTAAGCCGCCGCATTTAGTAATTTTAAGTAATTATAACACGAATAAATCACTGTATATGATATGATAAACACAGATACCGTGTTACCGGCACAAGGAGGTACGAGCCATGAAGCGCATACTCAGCATACTGTTTACGATTTGCCTGCTGGCGGCCATGCTGCCTGTACAGGCCATGCCCGTCTATGCGAATCCGTCAGACGAAGGCACGCTGCACGTCGCCTGCAATATGGACGGCGCTGATGTTTACATAGACGGCGAGCTGTATGAACCGGCCGTCACCCCCTGCGATATTCCCGTACCTGCAGGAGAACACGATGTTAAGGTATGCATGGCAGGCTATATTGACTACGCCGAAACAGCAGCGGTGACCGCGGGAGGGACGGCAAACGTCGCCGCGACCCTGCGCGCGGATATCCCGAGCCCCGGCGACCCGGGCGTCCGGGTGATAATGGTAACCGACCGCTTTGATGACGGGCTTGGGAACAACACATATCAGACCTGCACATGGGAAAACTACGTTAAATATGGCATCAACGAGGCCGGCATCAATTACGACAATCTCGCTCCATGGAACGACGGTTTTTATGAATACCGGACTTTCGCAGAAGGAGTTAGTCTCCGAATGGCGCTCTGCATAGCCGCCAACGACACCGGCTGGTATGATGAGGAAAACCAGATCCGCTGGCACTATCTTATTGAATTCGAAGACACGGAAGATGACATTTTCTACATTGTCGGAAACGACATCTATATACCAGGCCGCGGAGGCCATACTGACAAAATGGATGGCGTGATTGCGGAATCGACACGCTTTGAAGGACCGACTGCGGATGGCTGCATAACTATCAATGGAGACAGAGACAGAAACGGTACAGCGGATGTAACACTTGCGGGCAAGAGAGATTACGGGGACAGCAATGGACATCTGTACACTTTGCGTTTTTCCTGCTCTGACGTGCATATTAACGGAATACGATTCTCGGATAAAGCTGACGTTTCCGTAAGTAAGGCATTTGACCAGCCTTCCTGTTATTATAATCTTAAGAATTTCCGTATAACCGGATGCAGCTTTGACGCCCTACGCAACGGAAC
>JAFYFK010000231.1 GCA_017543805.1 Bacillota bacterium
CAGAGGATGCCTGGGGACAGGAATTCATGTATTCACAGGCATACTGGACCTATGAGGCAGGTACTACGTCCCATACTGTATCATTCGAGTCTTACTATATAGGCGATGACAACAAGGTCGATAAAAACAGGATAGTGGAATCCGGCAAGGGCACGGTCACCTGCGATGTACCCCCCGGCGTCCTGTATGCCGGTGAAACATACAGATTGGGCGGTACGGCCAAAATAACGGAGTATACACTGGAACGCATCATTTTCAATCAGGAGATCTTTTATTCCGACTTTGGAATCGCGGCCGGCGCGCGCGAAAAAGACCCTGATCGCGTGAGCGCAAAAGTGGTCGCAAGAGCGACTGAAAGCCCGCAGGCCGACCGCCACGAGCACGAGGCATCAGGGAGCTTTGAGTTTAAACCATATGAAGGCAGTCCGGGCGATGTGTTTGCTGTATATTTCGCCGGAAACGGCGCGACGACGGAGTGGCTCTACGAGTGGACTGAGGATGCAAACGCTGTTCCCGGCGGTAATACTGATCCGGGTCCTATAGACCAGGAAATAATAACCCCTGGCGCAGATAAGCCCGGTGAGGACAGCGGTACGGACATCATCCCTGAAATAGTGGAAGGCAGCAAAGATCCGAAGCCCGTAAAAAATGTCGGTATTGCCGTGGGCGGAGCGCTTGTGGCAGGAGGCGCCGCGGCTTTAATAAACGGCAAAGGTGACAAAGGCGGCGGAGACGACGATAAGAAGAAAAAGAAGCCGTCCGGCTACCGCATGTATGTAAATAAGAACTTCGGAAACATGCTCAAGCGCGGCGAGGAGGCAAAGTTCGTATATGCCCGCATCGCGGAGCTTCCCTCCGGAGGAGGAGAGTTCTCCAGAGACGATCTCTCAAGGAAGATAGAAGTGTTCTCCGGAGACGGAGTCCTGGAAGTTACGGACGGAGGCTTTACTTCGAACGGCTACAGAGCAGCCCGGGTAAAAGTTCCGGATGACTGTACCGCAGCCACAGGGCAGGTTTCTTTCCGTTACGCCGGAGAAGGCGGGACATTTACCCGCCACGTGGTGTTCGCGCTTACAGCAGCACAGATCATCTTCCCGCAGGACAATCTCGGACTTCCGGCCGGAAAGCTGAAATATGTTAAAAAGGCGCCCGGCAAAGACGGCCGCATAGGGGACGGCACATATATCCTGCCGTTCGCAGTAAAAGACATGCCGCAGGGCTCCAGGGTCAAAGCAGTCATAGAACGCGTTGGCTCCACGACCGTAAACGGACATTATATCAGCAGCTCCAAGATCGACAAGCCTATGCCTTATACGGTCGAGGCCGAGCCCGATAAAGAGTACGCGGATAAGGGCATATATAACGCGGTCATTAAAGAGACCGAGGACTACGAGCTCGAGGCCGGCATCAACGAAGGGTTCATCCTCAGAGTCACCGCGGAGTACGGGAAAGCCGGCAGCAGGGAATATGAGAAGGCGGAAGGTGAGCTTCCGATCTTCCGCATACACCTTGGACTGGCGCTGACAGTGGAGGCTAAGAGCATCCCGTGTTACGTTAAGCTAAAGCCCGGAAGGGAGAAAAAGAACAAGGAAGACATTACCGGAGAAGACCTCGAGGTCCAGTACGCGAACGCCTCTCTTATGCTGCTCCTGTGTGACGAATCGGATCTTTCCATCATACGCGTCGCGGTAAATCCGGAGATGGATGCCGGCGGAAAGAGACCGAAGAAGCTCAAAGTAACGCCTACGCAGGTGGGCAACGACCGCTACTGCAAGACGGGCGACGCTAACGAGAGCCACCAGAAGATATGTGACGCCCTTGGCATTACAGCCTTCCCGACAGGCGTGGTGAACGAGATCGGCGCGCATAAGCTCAAGATATGCATCACGGACGGCATTATGGACCCGCCCACGCGCATGCTCGCGGACATCGAGTTGAACGCGGTCTACGAGGGCAAGACGTATACGGCAAAGAAAAACGTGCTCCTGCGTTCCCAGGAGTTCAGGATAGCGCAGAACGCGGACGATGACAGGAAGTTCCTTGAAAGGGACAAGCACGTGTCAGAGCAGCTTCTTCGCATAAGCCAGAAGATAGAGCACGAATACCCGCAGCAGCTGTTCTCCCTTGCGAATATGATCGACCGCATGCTGGAGGGCTACGACCCGCGCTTCGGCTTCGACGAGAACCAGCTCAACAATGTCATGGGCATGTGGACCGGCTTCCTGGAGGGAAGCTTCGCAGGCGCCAACGGGACCCCGCAGGGCGTTACATTCGCGGACGAGCTCGCTGCAGTCTACGCTTTCATGCAGGGCCTGAGAGACAACACGGGCTTCCTCGGGCGTGTCGCTATGGGCGTCATGACTTCCGGCGTATCCGAGTATATCTTCACGACCATGACTGTCGCGGAAAAGATGCGCGATGCGGTCTTTAAGTGTAAGGGCGACAAGGACTTCGGCTTCTGGGACGGCGTTGAGATAGGCGTTACCGAGTTCGGAAAGCAGATACTCCTTGAGGTAACGATGGGCGCGGCCATTAAAAAGCTGGGGAACACCAACCTTGGATATAAGATTGGAGAAAAGCTCGGCGATATGGCTTCCAAGTACCGCTCCGCAATGGATGCGATGGACAGCACTCTTAAGAACAACATTAAGCTCTATAAGATGGCAGACGATGCCTTTACAGGCTGCAAGAACTTCTTTAACAGCTCCGCCAAGGCTGCCAAAGCAGGGATAGATGAGACCATACAGTCTGCTGATGACGCGCTGGATTACGGCGATATGCTGATGAAGAAGGCCAGGAATGAGCTTTCCCCCCAGGAGCTCAAGGCTCTCGAAAGGTTCGAGAGGGGCGTAGAAAAGGGTATGGAGAAGGTCAGGAAGCTTCAGAAGGCCCAGCAGGAGCTCGAGTCCATCACGGATCCTGCAAAGCTTAAAGAGGCTAAGGCCAATTACCGCAGGATCGCTGACGAGGTCTGGACCGACAAGAACGCCCTTAAGGCCCTTCAGCGCGTTAAAGGCGAACCCGCAGCCCGCCTGAAGGCCCAGTTCAACCAGTACAGGGAGACCCTTCTTGACGAAGTGCAGCTCGAGGCCCTCTCTGACATCTCCAGGGAGACAGGCATCCCAAGGGAAAACCTGTACGTGATGAACGCTTCAAACGGCAGTAAGCTTACGTACAAGCAGGGCAAGAAAGTCCCGAGCGACAGGGACATCTCCTTTAAGCA
>JAFYFK010000232.1 GCA_017543805.1 Bacillota bacterium
AACTACAAAAAGAACTCATAAAAAAGGCAAACAACAAGCAGGACTACGATGCCATCGCTGACGAAATCCTCCGACTCCGGGAGCAGAAGGAACAGTCCGAGGTTGACAGCCACCACCGGGAAGAGACCATGAACCGGATCAAGGAACTGCAGGACTTTATCTTCAAGCAGAAAACAGACATCACAGAGTTCGACGAAGCTCTGGTAAAAAAGCTCATCGAGAAGATCACCGTCTTTGCCGACCACTTCACTGTGGAATTCAAGTCCGGGATCACAATTAATATAGAGGCATAAAAAGAGCAAGCATCACAGACTTATTATCTGAGATGCTTGTTTGCTTTACCTCCAACATGTTAAAGGTTTTATTTCAATTATTCGATCTGGAGAAATCTGAATACCGTTTTTCATCAGAAGAATATGCTCAAATGGCTCTCCAAAGGCGGTATCGTAAGCCATCGTTAAATACATCAATACTTTGTCCTTATCGCTCTGATCATCGTCCCCGTCAAAAACAATATCGAAACCATTTACTTGAGCTACTATTTCATATGGGAAATGCGACTGCTCCCATTCCTCAGATAATTTTAATCTTAATAGGTTGTCAATATCCCATAGTATTTCCGGGCGGCAATGAACCTGACCCCCATAAGGACTTCTTTCCCATACCGATAAAAATCCGCAAGTTGTAAAATCATAATAGAACTTTCTTCCAATCGACCAGCATAAATATTCCTGTGTACCTGTTCTGGGACAATTGCCAGCATTATAAGAAATATCAAAGGCTTTCCCTTTATATGTCAATAATGCGTCCTCTATATTTATTATTATCCCGTGCCGATCTAAAAAAACTCTCAGTTCTGATTCGACACAAAGATATGCTTGCTTTAAATCTAAGATCCCATATTTCTTTATAGCTTCACACTCGTTTGCACTCGTGGTTACGTGAAAATACACAAAATTGAAATCAAGATATGTTCTCGGAAGATGTCCGAATCTTTTTATTACCTCTTCCACTAAATCATCTGTATATCTGTATTCACTTTCATGCCCTACAAATTTTTCCCAAGTTGAAATGTCGACTCCGCTTAGTCCTACTAATGTTTTACAGGCATTTGCAGAAGATCGTATATCATAAGTATTAAACAAATACAAAACCTCCTCTGACATCTATCTCGAACACTCAACACCCCTGACATCTAATCCACAGCTTCAACTATGTGACATCTAATCCGGCAACTCAACTCTCACACTTTTTGAGCCAAGCCACCATAGATAAGTTACCGCAGAACTATTACCGTCTCCACCTGCTCGAAGCTACCTAAAGTCGAAAAGTGCCTGAAATCAAGGGCTTTCAAGCGTATTCCACTCCGACCTTTGACATCAATACTACCGTCTCGACGTGCAGCGTGTGCGGGAACATGTCCACAGGCGTTGCCTCGGCAAAGGCATATCCTTTTTCCTTCAGATAGGCGATGTCTCTTGCGAGGGTGGCGGGGTTGCAGGAGACGTAGACGATGCGCTCCGGGGAGATCTCCGCGACAGTGTCGAGCAGCGCGGGCTTGCAGCCGGCGCGCGGAGGATCCAGCACGACGACCTCGGCCTTAACGCCCTGGAGGCGCTTTGCGACGACCTCCTCAGCCTTGCCGTGTATGAATTCGGCGTTTACGATGCCGTTTATCACCGCGTTGCGGTTTGCGTCCAGCACCGCCTGCTTTACGCTTTCGACGCCGATAACGCGCCTGGCCATATGCGCCATGGTAAGACCGATGGACCCGGCTCCGCAGTAAAGATCGAGCACGGTCTCCTCACCGGTAAGGCGGGCGTATTCCTGGGCGACACTGTAGAGACGCGAGCACTGCGTCGGATTGACCTGGTAAAATGCCTCAGGACCGACCTCGACCTTAATGTCCATGCGGTCCGTTACGACCCAGTCGTGGATGAGGTTGCTCCCCTTGTAAAGCTTTGCCGTGCCGTCGCGATAGGTATAGTATGCCATTATCTCACCGGTACGCGCGGTGCGGACGATAAGGCGCTGCGCGCCCTTGACCGGCATTATCTTAAAATCGAACGCAGCCTGCATCGCCTGCGGCAACTGTATGACGCAGCCCGCGCAGTCCACCAGCTCGTGGCTCTTTGGCGCGTAATAGCCTACGCGTCCGTCTTCGATGGCAAATTCAGCCTTGTTGCGGTAGTAATACGGATGGTCCATGCCCTGGATAGGCCGTACCACGGGATCTTCCAGCTTCGCTATGCGTTTAAGCGTTTCCTCCACCTTGCGCTGCTTCCAGGCAAGCTGGGCCTCGTACTTAAGGCCCATCAGCGGGCAGCCGCCGCATTTTTCCCAGTTCGGGCAGCGCGGCTCATCTAATCTGTCGGCAGATCTTTCGGCTATCGAAACGAGACTGCCCCTTGCGAAGCGTCCGTTGTTTTCCGTTATTTCGACCTCGGCAAGGTCTCCCGGAAGAGTTCCCGGAACAAAGACGACAAAGCCCTCGTCCGATCTGCCGATACCGTCGCCGGAGTCTCCTATGTCAGTAATTCTTATAAGCATTTTTCACCTGTCCTGTTATAAAGAAAAATGCAGGTGCCGCGCGGTTATTCAAAGACCGCAGAGCATCTGCATCTTATCATTCGGAAAACTATTCCTGAGTATAAACTCTGCCGGAGCGCTTGCGCTCAAGCTCTCCGAGGATCTTCTTGCGAAGGCGGATGTCGGTCGGGGTGACCTCCACCAGCTCGTCGTCGTTTATGAATTCCAGAGCCTCCTCCAGCGTAAATGTCTTGTACGGAGAAAGCTTGACTGCTTCGTCGCTGCCGGCGGCGCGCATGTTGGAGACGCGCTTTGCCTTGCAGGGGTTGACGACCATGTCGTCGGAGCGGCTGTTCTGGCCGACTATCATGCCCTCGTAAACGTGGGTGCCCGGTCCGATGAACAGCTGCGTGCGCTCCTGTATGTTGTTGAGCGCGTAAGGCGTGGAAACGCCCTCTTCCTGGGCGATGACCGCTCCGGCGGTGCGCTGCGGGATCTCGCCCTTATAGTCCTCGTAACCGGAGAAGCGGGTCACCATTGTGCCCTCGCCGTGGGTCTCGTTTATAAACTGGCTGCGGTAGCCGAGCAGGCCTCTGGTCGGCACAGTGTAGATTATGCGGGAACGGCCGTTTTTGCCGTCCATGCTGCTCATCATGCCTTTGCGCAGGTTGAGGTCGCTTATGATGGTGCCGGCATAATTGTCCGGGACCTCGATGACGACTTCCTCAACAGGCTCCTGGCGCTCGCCCTTAGGCCCCTTGCGGTAGATGACCTCCGGCTTGGAGACCGCGAGTTCGTAGCCTTCGCGGCGCATCTGCTCTATGAGTATGGAAAGGTGCAGCTCGCCGCGGCCGGAGACCTTGAAGGAATCGGTGCTGTCGGTGGGTTCGACCACAAGGCCTACGTTGACCTCGAGCTCCTTCTCCAGCCTTTCCTTGATGTGGCGTGTGGTGACGTATTTGCCTTCTTTGCCGGCGAACGGCGACGCGTTGACCATAAAGTTCATGGACAGCGTGGGCGGCTCGATGTCTATGGAGGGCAGCGGATCTATGGCGCTTTCGAGGCAGATTGTGTCGCCGATGGTTATCTCGGGGAGTCCGGAAACGACGCAGATGTCCCCGCTTCCGACCTCGTCGACCGCGACGCGCTTGAGGCCTCTGTATATAAAGGTCTGGTTTATCTTGCCGGTCGTATAGCTGCCGTCCGGCTTGCAGACCGCAATCTGTTCGCCCGGATGGATCTTTCCCTTGTAGACGCGGCCTATGCCGAGGCGGCCGATGTAGTCGTCGTAGGCAAGCGAAGATACCTGGAACTGCAGCGGTTCGTCGTCTTTGTCGGGATACGGCCCGCACATGTCGATAATGGTCTCGAACAGCGGGGCGATGGTCAGGCCGTTCTGGCCTGCGGCGGCCTTCCTGACCTTTGTCCCGTCGCGGGATTCGATCTGGACGCCGGCGGCTTCGGCCGGGTCGCGGACCACGACGCCCTGGCGGGCAATGCCGTAGAGGATCGGGAAATCCAGCTGCTTATCGTTGGCTTCGAGGTCCATAAAGAGCTCGTAGACCTCGTCGACGACCTCGTCTATGCGGGCGTCCTTCTTGTCGATCTTGTTTATGAGCAGTATCGGATTGAGGTTCTGCTCAAGGGATTTCTTAAGCACAAAGCGCGTCTGCGGCATGGGGCCTTCGGAGCTGTCGACCAGCAGGATCACCGTGTCGACGGTCTTTATGATGCGCTCGACCTCGGACGAGAAGTCCGCGTGCCCCGGCGTGTCGACTATGTTGATCTTGTAGTCGCCGTGCATAACGGAGCAGTTCTTGGAATAGATGGTTATGCCCCTTTCGCGCTCCAGATCGTTGGAATCCATGGTCTGGGCCACCATCTCCTCGTTTTCGCGGAACACGCCGCTCTGCGCCAGGAAGGCGTCGACCAGCGTGGATTTGCCGGCGTCTACGTGGGCGATGACCGCAATGTTGATGATCTTCTGCTTTGCCATTTTGTGACCTCTTTATCGAAGCGGCTCTCTGCCGCGGAAATTACTTAAAATTAACCGAATAAGTTTATCACAAAGCGGCCAAAAGTTCTACATTTATGCTAAAATAAGCGCATGTTAAGAACGATTATATGGTTTGCGAGCGTTTCGCTGTTCCTCATCTGCGTTATTCCGCTCATGATCATCGAAAGACTGGTCCACAAAAAATTTGAGGAGCCGTCCTGGGCGACCAGATTCGCCGTCAGGGTCTTTGTCGGCATGACGATAAAATTCGCCGGGCTGAGGATACACCGCCGGGGCGAAGAAAATATCATCGAAGGGCCCGCCCTTTACGTGGGCAACCACCAGGGGCTGTTCGACATTGCCCTCATCCTCCACGAGCTCGGGCCGCTTAAGGCGATAATCGCAAAGGACGCCGTAAAGAAGATCCCCTGCGTGCACGGCTGGATGACCTGCTTCGACTGCATCTTCATAGAGCGCGGCGACGCGCGCAAGGGGCTCGAGGCAATCAAAGCCGCGCAGGATCTCCTTGAGCACGGAAGGTCTGTGATAATCTTCCCTGAAGGCACCCGCAGCCGCGGACCGGAGATGAACGAATTCAAGCACGGCGCAGTGCGCTGCGCGATCAAAGCCGGAGTTCCTGTAGTTCCGTTCGCGATCGACGGGACATGGCACACCTACGAAGAATTCCACAAGGTCCGCCCGGCTGACATACAGCTGTCGATCCTGCCGGCGATACCCTCCGACGGCAAAAAGTCCGCGGAGCTCGCGGCCGAAGCCCAGGAAGCCATAAGGGCAGAACAGGAAAGGCTCCGCGCGGAGTTTGCAGAAAAAGAATCTTAAATCACACTGTTAATAAAGACATCCCACTGCGCTTCCCAGTTTTTCATCATCTGGGTTTTAGTTGTTTCGTCAACGCCGCAGTGTCTGATAGAATTTATACATAACTGTTTTATCTCCGCAAGCCCCAGATCCCAGCATACAGCGGCTGCGAAGAAGTCGTCGGTCAGTACGGTATGCTCCTGAAATGCCGGATCGTCCGACGCTAAAACGACCGCGACACCGCGTTTTAAGTATTCGACAGCAGGGTGGGACCGCAGATCTTCAACAAATCTGAGCGTCTGATTGCTCACAGGGCATACCTCAATACAGACATCGTTGGAAATCAGCGCATTAAGCAGCTTCGGATACCTGTAGATGTTCAGGCCGTGCCCGATGCGCTCAGCTCCGAACAGATAGGCGTCAAGAGCGTTGTTTTCCGCATCCGCGCAAACAGATTCCCCGGCATGCAGAATAATTTTCAGGTCCGGGTATTTATCTTTTATGCCCTGCAGCATATCCCTGTATTCTGACAGCGGATAGCTTTCGTCCTCTTCGTTTACAAGATCGATCCCTATAAGGAAATCATGAACATTTTCACTGTCATATTCGTCTTTTACGTTTTCGTAAACATATAAGGCATTGGGGATAAGAGTATCGTTTATGGACTTATCAAGTGCAAGATACTTAAGACCGCAGCCTAAAATACTGGCAACGAACTGCGGATGTTCGGCCCTTACTCTGTAATACGCGCTGCGCACGGCTTCTGCGTATGCTCTGGTTTCGTCGTTAGTCCCGAAGAACACGCAGCGGAGCTCCGTGTGCATTATGTTATGCTCACAAAGATATGAAAAAGCATCGTAATAGTATGCTTCTATAATATCCGGGCTTGCGGTAATATCCATAAAGTCATTAAAAAGGCTTTCAAACCACATCCAGATATCCCCGTCATCCGCCGCCCCCAGAACTGTCCAGTTCTCCAGAAGCTCATCCTCGGTCAGGATCCCTTTTTCCACAGCGTCCTTAAGGGGGACCGTATCCGCTCCGGTTTCTGCGACGCCGGTATAGATCAGTTTATATCTGTTGTCTTTGCCTATGCCGACGCGAAGGTCGTTTCTGCTCTTAACAAAGTCGATCATCTCCTTTGCCGGCAGAACGGCGCTTGCGTGAACATGAAGGTCTGAACCTTTGGGAAGGGCATCAAAAAACGCATATAAAGGACTGCTCCATATTTTGCTTTCGGATAAAAACGGCATATCATACGGAACATCGCCATTATAAGAATCTGAAAACTGCTTTTTCAGTTCTTCAAGCTTTTTGTCTGCAAGCTGTTCTTTTTCATCTAAAACGGCAGAGGTCTTATATATGTCTTCCAACGCAAAACGTTCCCGCAGTTCATCATATTTTTCTCCTGCCTTTGAAGCAGTCTTTGACGCTCCGCAGGAAGTCAGCAAAAACGCGCAGATACAGCAGCAGGCGATGATCTTTTTAATAAATACAGTTCTCATAGATCTCCGTCTGTTTCGTTCAATGTCAGTTTTTCCTGAATAAAGACAGTTTCTACCTGGGATCTGGTCATCATCACCGATTCCTGATTGAAAAACGCGCAAAGATCGCGGGCGATATCCTCTGCAACGCCGGTGTCCGCGTCCACAAGGGTCAGGACCAGGGAATTTTCTTCAGTATACTCTCCGTTTTCATGGAAATAGCCTCCGTTTTCGATCCTCAGCGAAAACGGCAGTTTGTATATATAACAGATCCTCTTGAGTATCGAAATGTACTTTGATTCTTCAAATTTCTGTTTTTTTGTGTATTGGTCGTTAAGCCCGACAGTGATTCTTGTTTCGGTCATGGCTGGCCTCATTTATTCGTGAGATAATCGATCACTAAATCGCTTACTTCAAAAAGATTCTTCATATTGTCCTGGAAACATCCGGCAGTTTCGTCATCCGCGAGAAGGGTCTCTTCGACCTCATCGCCCCAGGTGTTTTCAGGTGTCATGCTTCCGGTGAAAACATCCATGTTGACATTGACTCTCAGCCCGATGTATCTGTCAAGCAGACCCGCTCTGTCGAGTACCACGCCGATAGCGATATCTTCCATTTCGGTTATCATAAACGGATCGGGCAGACCATGGCTTTCGGCGATGACGGTCGCTTCTCGGCTCAGATATTGACCTTTCCAGTAGCAGTCGCTCGTAACGGAGCTTCCCTTCAGCACCATGGGATCTCTTACAGCCCAGGCCGCGTTGTCAAAGTTTTTTGCCATATATTCTTTTGCCGCAGAAGGAAGCTGCGGCCTTATGTCTTTTATAAGCGAATACAGCTCGTCCGCAAGACCCTGATTCAGTACCACATGGCTGAACTGATCAAAATCATCTTCTTTGAACCATCCGTTTTCCCGGTCGTCCTTAAGCTCCCGGATATCCACCCGGTGTCCCGCGTCAAAATCTGCAACTCCGGTAATAAGGACTATATCGCCGATCACAGATCTTTCGTATGCGCCGCCGCCGCATCCGACTGTCATAAAACAGGCATTGCTGAAATTCAGACGGCTGTCGAGAAGTATGGATGTAAGGGATGCTGCGGAGTTGACCTTGCCTTCACCAAGCACATACATGGCAAGTCCGTCCTTGTAATACAGCTTCGAGCCGTCAACGGTGCCTGCGATCTCAAATGCTTCTGAATCCGTGAAATAGTTTTCATAAAACAGCTGCGCCTCGCCGGGAAAGTCTCCGCTCAGCTCCCCGACTTCGAATTTGGGCAGTATAAGGACTTTTACCGGAAGGGGCGCGTCGCTTTTGCCGCTTTGTATTGCTGCGCAGGCAGTAAGAACAAAACAGAGCGCCAATACAATGAATATGCAGCAGGACTTCTTTAACCGGCTGATCTTTTTTACAGAACCGGTATCTTTAAAGTATTTGGTATTCATAGTTAGAATATTCCCTCTTCGTTTCCCGCAAACTATTCAGTTTATATCAGCCGTTCCTGTATCATAGATCAGACCTGAAGCGCAGAGCGTTCCCCAGCTGAAGACCGTACAGAGCTGGCCCGCGCCGCCCTCCAGCCTAAGATCACCGGCATTCCATGGCGCGGTGATCCCGTAGTATCCGTATTTCCCGTCTACGGAATGCCCGGCGGATCGTGCCCCGTCGTTGATGTTATTCGGGCCGGATATTTCGTCACGGGAAGGAAAAGCGGCATAGTCCGCCAGGAAGCATGCGGCGGTCTCAGAGTCAAATCCCAGCCGGCCAAGTTCCGACAGACGGTCTGCATCGCTGCCGTTGCTGCTTACGATATCTACCGCCTGCAGGTATCTGTCCACGTCAAGGACCCCGGTCCTCACGGCAGCGGAAGACTTGGGCACGCTGCGCTGGGAATCGTTCGGGTAACTTCCGTCCGGATTACGGCCGATAGACATGGAATGCCCGCTGTCGCCGCCGTCTCTGCTGACATCGAGGGTCCCGGAGAGATCGCCGATAGACGCGATGCTTTCGGGCACGAATCCTCCGTAGCATGGCCATGCAAGGTTGAAGTGCAGATCCCCGTTATTGTCATAAAGGACTATGGTCTCTTTGGCGTTGTCAGGTGAGATCAGGTCATAAGATGTGACCGGCCAGTTCTCATCGCTCGAAGCTACCAGATCATATATCTCCGGTCCGGTAAGCTGAGCGAAAGTCTGCTTCTGCCGCTCCGGAGAAAGGGCTTTGAATTCCTCGTAGCCTAAAGGAGCCGCAGCTTTGCGGATACCGTCGGTACTCCAGGCAATAAAACCCGCCAGCAGTACCATGATGGCGATAAGCACAAAACAAAGCAACGGCTTAGTGACGCGGACGCAGTTATCGGGCGACCCCGGGCTTGAGACTCGTGCCAGACTTTTTTCACAGGAAATACTGTCAGAAGTTTCCTTTTTGTTCTCTTCAGTTGAGGCTGTCTGGTTCTCAATCATCTGAATCTGCTCCGATCATGATCACTATCTTACAATATATATAATACAATAAAGCAAAACAAGCAAAATGAATATAGAATAATACCCGATACATATGGCCCGGCACAAGGAAATACCTGTGGAGATATTTGAAATCAGAAAGGACGGTCCATAAGACGGAACCGAATAAAAAACTGCCCCTCCTTACGGAGGAGCAGAAAAAAGAATTCCTCTTAAACTGATTATACTATTCGATTACAGCTCTGCCTGCAATGAATTCGTCGACCTTGGTATAGAGAGCAAGGGACTTGAGATAGTTAGCGCCGAAACTCTCCACATAGGTATCGTAGTAGCTCTCGTCTCCGTACTGCTTAGCGATATACGCCATCGCGTCCGCGTCGCTCGGGACGATGTTATTAGCCTCGGCCACAGCCTGCATAAAGAGATAATACTTAGTCTCTTCCAGGCAGTAGTCCTTTGCCTGTTCGCGGAGGGCAGCCTCGCTGTCGAGTCCCATGTAGTTGGCTAGGAACTCCTCGAAGCTGACGCTGTACATTTCCGCGTACTGCTTGTAGTAATCCACGACGTTGTCCAGCTCGTAATTGAGGACGGCTTCCGGAACGTCGTCGCTGACCTCGGAACTCTCGTAGAGATTCTGGGACGCGAGCGCGGCGGCAATGCCGGCGTGCATCTCTTCGACCGTTGTCCAGCCGTACTGCCCGCTGAGATTCTCTGAGACGAAACCGTCGTCCAGAACAGCCTCCTCCACTATGTGATTTATCGTTGTCACAAAGACCGCATCCTTGCCGTTGAGATCGTCTTTGCCGTAATTTTCCGGGAAGGTAACATTCACGTCGAAGGTCTCGCCGGGCATGTGTCCGATGAGCTGCTGGAGGAAATCGTCGATATAATTCGTGACACCTATGGTTACGTCAGTTCCCGCGCCGTGTGTGGTGCCGCTGTCAAACTCGACGCCGTCGATCGATCCGACATAGTCGATGTTTACTTTGTCGCCATTGGCAACAGCCCTGTCAGTCACGTGTTTCGGGAACTGGGACCTGAAATACTCCTCCTGGGAAGCGATGGACTCGCTGCTTACGCTGATGCTTGAGTGATCCGCGAGCTTTACGTAATCAAGAGCCTTGATGCCTTTGAAATATCCGTTCTCGTCGTAAATGCTGCTGTAGTTGAATTCGCCGTTGTTCTCTTCGGCGGGCTGCTCTTCTTCAGCCTTCTTTCCGCAAGCCGCGAGGGTAAAGACCATAACTGCGGCAAGCAGAAGGGCAAGGAGCCTTTTTGCGTTGTTCATTTTAATATTCTCCATATAAAAAATATTTGGTTTTCATAAATAACTGTGACAGTATAACACAGTACAACCCGCTTGTCCAAAATAAAAAAGAATAATACTTGAAATCTTCACAAAGGTATAGTATTATTCTTGTGTTCGGCACTTATTTGCCGCTGGGATGCAGGTGTGGCGGAATTGGCAGACGCGCACGGTTCAGGTCCGTGTGAAAGCAATTTCATGGAGGTTCGAGTCCTCTCACCTGCACCAATTTTTTAAGGAGAAAAAACATGGATAACATGACCAACGGAAGCATCAGCATCAATTCCGAGATCATCGAAACAGTTATCGGAGCCAACACCAGATTCAAGGGCCAGGTTTCGACCGACAAAGTCATCCGTATCGACGGCGAATTTGAGGGAACCATCGATTCCACATCGCTCGTGATCATCTCCGAGATCGGAAAGTTCAAGGGAGACATCAAGTGCCACACCTGCCAGCTCTTCGGCCGCGGCGAAGGCACTGCCGTCTGCTCCGAGCTCTTCCAGTTTGCCAACACCGGAAGCTTTACCGGCGACGTCGAGACCAAGAACATCGTCCTTGTAGAAGGATCCCTCCTCGACGGCACCATCAAGATGGCGCACATGAGATAGTCTTTAAGCAGCACTGCTTAACAAATAAGCGGCGGACAAAAGTCCGCCGCTTGTATTTTTTGTCCGATCCGTCAGTCTGAAGGCTGGCCCGGATTTGCCGCGTCTATGCGCTCCTTGGCCTCGCGGCCCTCGCGCAGGAGTTTTTTCAGGGTATCCCGGTCGTTATCCTGTATGGCGTCGCGCACCATCGTTATGTTGCGGATAAGGTCGTCAATCTCAGTGAGCAGGGCGTCACGGTTGAGGAGGAACAGCTCCGACCACAGATCCTCGTTTATGCAGGCCACCCGGGTCATATCCTTATAACTTCCGCCGGTAAAGCCGAAATAGTTCGCGGAGACCGGGCTCTTTACATAGGAATTGGAAACGACATGGGCCAGCTGCGATGTGTGGGCTATCATATGGTCGTGGATCTCAGCGCTGCAGACCTGGATGTTTCCGAAGCCAAGGCTTCTGAAGAACCTGCTCAGCTCCTCTATGTCCCCTGGCTCAGTCGCCTCTGTGGGCACAAGTATCATGCTTGCTCCGCGGTATATCTCCGCGTCGGAGCGCTCATAACCGCCCTGGGGCTTTCCGGTCATCGGATGCCCGCCGGTGTAGCGCACTCCGCAGCTCTCCGCGAGCGGCCCTATCCTTCCGGTCACAGAAGCCTTGACGCCGACAAGGTCCACAACGACGGAACCTTTTTTCATCACCGGGATCTTCTCCTGCAGGAAGCTCACAGTCGCCTCGGGGTACAGCACGGGGATAAGCATGTCGCAGTTCTTGAAATCCTCATCCGAAGCTATTCCGTCGATGACGCCGTCTTCAAAGGCTCTTTCCGCGACAGAACGTGTGCGGTTCCAGCCCAGCACTATGCAGTCCGTGTGCTTTTTGAGGGCCTTGGCCATGGATGCGCCCATAAGTCCGAGGCCCGCGACGATCACGATCTTGTTTATGCGGTGAACGGGCTTTATGAGCACGAATTCCGTCATGTTCCTGGGGTCGTCCTCGAGCCTTTCCTCCACGAGATGCAGGCCGAACATCTCCCCCGCGTTCCTGCGGCAGATGACTGCGGTGTTCTCCGGGAATCTGCCTTCCGCCAGATACCTGGCCGCCAGAGCGGTGTCTTCAGTCTCTATAAGTTCAACGCCGGGATACTTTTTCTTGAGATTTTTCCTGCACTGTCCGAACGCCTGCACATGCGAAGCTATCTTTTCGATCTTAACTCCCTCGCGCTTTACGAAAAGGCTGTGATGTATGGATATCCACTGGGCGTCGAGCGTCCGGTAATTCAGAGTTTTAAGGGCATCACGCGACTCTGTGACCTCGCCGGCCATCAAGTTGTGCGTAGCCATTACGCCGTAGTCGGCTTCACCGTTCCGGAGCATCTCTGTCACACCGGCGGAATTGACGGCAGGTATATATTCAGGGTTTGCGAAGCCCTGGTTCGTAGCGAAAAGTTCGCTGGCCTCCTCGGAATTGCAGCCGGGTATGCCCTGATAAGCTATCTTCATTTTGTCCCTCCGACCGACGCGCCGTCGTACTCACCGATGCTCTTTGCGATCATCAGGTTAGCCGCCACGTCGCCTTCAACATTAATGGTGGTGAAAGCCATATCAAGCAGACGGTAGAAGCCGCTGATGGGACCCATAAGATCGATCGGGAGTCCCAGAATTGACAGGAAAGAAGCTCCCAGAACGACTCCGCCGCCCGGTATGCCCGGCGCGGCCATGTTGATCAGCGTGGCGATGATCACAAGGAATACGATAGTTCCGAACGGCAGTGAAATGCCGTAGAAATCCGAGACGAATACCGCAAGGCAGCAGAAGGAACAGGCTCCTCCGCACATATTTATAGTGCAGCCCAGCGGAAGCGTAAATTTCGAAACTCCTTCCGGCGCTCCCAGATCCTCCACGGAAACGTTGATCGTGGTCGGAAGGGTCGCCGCGGACGATGTCGTGGAAAGGGTCACCAGGGCGATCTTTCCGCAGGCCTTGAGGAAACGTCCCGGGCTGACCTTTGTATACAGGCAGGTCGGAATCACCATTACCAGAATAAACACCGCAACGCAGCACAGCCAGCAGCAGGCTATGTATTTCGCGAGCGCGCCGAATATGCCCGCGCCGTATCTGGCGACAGAGAAGGCCATCAGCGACATGACGCCCAGCGGGG
>JAFYFK010000233.1 GCA_017543805.1 Bacillota bacterium
CGCGGGCAGGCGCAGCTTTCCGTCAAAGCCGCACTGGGAAAACGCGTAAGTTCCGACCGATTTCAGGGAATCCGGAAGGATCAGATCCCCGCGCAGAGCCCCGCACTGATAGAACACCGATCTTCCAAGCGATTCGAGGCCATCCGGTATATCCAGTGTCCCGGAAGCGGAGCTCAGCTGCTCAAACGCTTCGTCACCGACGCTTTTCAGGCTCTTCGAAAGCTTTATCGAGCTGAAGCCCTCGCAGCGTTCAAAGGCGTAGCCTCCGACTGTCTCCACCGAATCCGGAAGCTCCAGCGGACCCGTCAGACCGTCGCAGCCGTAGAACGCGAATTCTCCTATGGCCTTAAGCGTCGACGGCAGATGCAGTTCACCCTTAAGGCT
Source organism: Bacillota bacterium (assembly GCA_017543805.1). Classification (GTDB taxonomy): domain Bacteria; phylum Bacillota; class Clostridia; order Peptostreptococcales; family Anaerovoracaceae; genus RGIG7041. The sequence continues at coordinate 385 of JAFYFK010000233.1, forward strand.
GTGATTGGAATAAAAAGCCTCGTCGTCTATGGTCGTTACGCCTTCGGATATAACGAGATTCTTTATCGGATAGTCGCTCCACATAAAGCGGTCCGTCGTAACCATTTCCCCGCTGCCGGTAATGGTCAGCGTCTGGGACTTTTTTTCGTATTCCCACGTCATATTTTCGCCGCAGGAACCGCTTGCGTCAGCGACTTTAACTTTTCCGTTTCCGCCGCAGCCGAAAAGAGCGGACAACATAAACGTCACCCCCAGGATCACAGCAATTCTTTTTAAAGCCGTTTTATTCATTGCGCCTCGCATTTAAGCTATTCAATATTGAGCAGATCGGCAAAACCGGTCAGCTCAAAGATCTCCATTACCGTATCGTTTACGTTGACGACCTTCATGCCTCCCTGTGCGTTCATCTTCTTCTGAGCCATAAGGAGGACGCGGAGTCCGGCAGATGAGACATACTCGATGTCCTTCATGTCGAACACAAGATCCGTAAGCCCCGGGAATTCGGCGTTGAGGCAATCCTCGAGCTTCGGCGCCGTAAGGGTGTCGAGCCGGCCTTCGAGAGCGAGCTTCATCTCAGAACCGTTTCTGTCTTTGACAATATACATGTTTACCTCCAAAATCTCTTTAAAATGACCATTTCGACGTTGTCGCCGCGTATCGCGACGCTGACTTCGTCCGCCAGATTGGCGACGATGGATCTTTCGAGTTCGTCCCAGGCTTCCCCGGCTTCGCTGCTGCTTCCGACCTGCCCCTCTACGCCGCTCCTGTAGGCGTTGAGCGACCATACCGTCGCGGAGGGGTTCATCCAGATAGTGCCTCCGTCCTCAGCGGACATCAGGCCCATGGTGACGAAGCTCGGCATGTCTTCGCTTTCCGGCATCATCGCGGCTTCGAACATACTGCGGATCTTGCCCATAATGCCCTTGGCCGCGGCATTTTTGCCGGAGCTCGAGAGCGACAGCAGCTCCGAACGCTTTTCATAATGCATTTTTGTGCTGGTCGCGAGGTGCAGGGCAAACTGCTCGTTTTCCTCCTCGATCCAGAAATCCGCTGCCATCTCGCCGGTCACCGCCCTGACCATGCCCATCATCTCTTCGCTGAGCAGGCGCATGTAGAGCGTATTTTTATCGGTGAGGCCGTACCGGCGCGCCGTTTCCTCCGCAAGCGCGAGCGCCTTGTCGATGCCCTCTCCGCTACTGCTGACTTCTATTACATTTGTCTTCATATCTGATCTCCTAAATGCATGTTTAAACTGACTATAACTATTATAACTGTAATTCGTCTAAATCCATACAGAAAAAAAACCAATATCCGCGGTCTTTTTTCGAGCATCATTTTAAGTAAATACTTACACATTAATCTACTTTTTTTAATTGACCGCGCTTTGTTGATGGACATCTGTTAGACAAGACGATTTATGATGATCTAAAACGAAACTCCGGCATAAGAGGTATAAACGATGAGACAGTATAAGGAAATAGTCGAAGATCTGAAAAAGGAAGGCGCTGCCGGCCGCTCCGACGAACCTCCGGTTCTCGTCCGTTTTTCTTAATAAAAAACCGCCGAATGGCGGTTTTTTGGAGCTACTGGCCGGACTCGAACCGGCGACCTGCTGATTACGAATCAGCTGCTCTACCAACTGAGCCACAGTAGCATTTTTAATCGCTCTGCTGTCGGAAACTGAGCCACATCAGCGCGGCTTGCAGAAGCAAGCTCAATAATATTAGCAAATTAGACGCTAAATTTCAAGAACAGAATACATATCTTCCGCTTTGTCTATTACGTATTCGGGCTTCATAGCGCCGACGCGCTGCTCCTCGGGGACGGAGAGGGTCCAGCCGACCAGCGCTACGTCGACCC
>JAFYFK010000234.1 GCA_017543805.1 Bacillota bacterium
GGACGGTTCCTTCCGCTTCTTCATTGCCGGCGGCGAAGCCCTCGACAAGCCGCAGCAGTTCCTCGGCACCTCGATGGTCGTGAAGACCGACGCCTCCGCCGAAGAGATCGTATACACCACCGTTCAGGAGGGCTGGGAACCGCACTACGCCGTCATCTACGGCGACGCGGCCGACTCCCTCGAGATACTCGCGAACATGCTCGATATAAACGTGCTGAAGTTCTAGACCTCAGCACGTTTTTTATCCGTCGAGCTTAAGCTCGGCGTCGTTTCCGCGTTTGATAAGGCTTATGTCCATGCTCATTGTTCGGACAGCTCAAGGATAGTCCCGGCCTCGTCGTTCTCGTTCAGAAGTACGAACAGCACGCTGTGCCGTCCTTCTTCGTTGGGAGCCAGAGTGAACCTGCTGGCTTTTTTCGGTTGTTTTTTTGTCGCTTCAGTCGGAATGTGCGCACGGTCGTTGTTTACGGCGACCCAGCTCCTGCCATCAGCAGCGCTGCTGTCTATCTCAAGAGTCATGACTCCTTTTTTGTTGCACCACCTGTACGGATAAGGAGTACCTTCGCCGCCGGTATAATACATTACCTTAAATGCGCGCGTCAAAAGCGCGGCGATTGAGGGCGGAATGTGTGGTTTCATGAGAGGGAACGTGCCTATTTCTTGGCGAACTGCCACTTCCCGACTCAATCGTGCCAAATCGCAAAAGCGACTCCACGTTTACACGCCTTTTCTATGTTTACTCGCAGTCGGACGTCGAATAATAGGGTTTTCTGCGTGATTTGTAAATATTATACAGGTTATTCTTACTAATTAGTGCTGTTATTGGTATTTTGTTCTTGTTCGCAGGCACGGACCGCACACGTTCCCAGAGAGACGGCTAAAAAAGCGTGATTCGGGCGAGCTGTTTTGCCGAATTGGCACGATTTGGCGTGGAACTGAGTTTTAACGCCTGACCGCGTGATAACATCGCAGGAACGCAAGGTCGTCGCGCGGCATCAAGTGATCGCAGCGCCTGATCTCAGGATTGCAGTAGCAGCAGTTTTTTCCGTCTGTTCAGATCAATATTCCGTTGGTCATGTCGATCTCGTGCTGGATGATCTGCGCCGTGAAGCCGGTATTGGATTATACCGCATCCGTGCTCCTGACCGACAGGAACAGCGGGTCTTTCATTATCTCTCTAACCATTATTCTGCCCGAAAGACTCTGTTCGCCTTGCGCGGAGCGGCTTTGGGATATTCGCCGGCGTAATAGCCCAGCGCGCAGTGGCCTATGCCTTCCCACTCGCCCTCGACGCCGAGGTCCTTGAGGAGCTGCTTGTATTCGGGCATCTCGAACTCTTCCTTCGCGCGGTGGATCCATATGCTGCCCAGGCCGAGCGAATGCGCCGCAAGCATCAGGTTGCCCATCACGAGGCTGCCGTCGTACACGCGGTTCTTCCATTCCTTAGGACCGAGAACAATGAGGACGACCGGAGCCCCGTAGAACGGATCGATGTCGCCGTATCCGCCGATGGCGCAGTTGTCCTTCGCGAGCTTTTCGCGCAGCTGCCTGTTAGTGACCGCAACGATTATCGGAGACTGCTGCCCCATGGCGCTGGCGGCATAAAGACCGGCCTCGATGACAGCGTCGACGTCCTTCTTCTCGGGCATGTCGGGTTTGAAACTGCGGACGCTCCTGCGCTCGCGCATCGCTTTCAGTACTTCGTTCATAATCAGCTATCTCCTTTTATATTTCAACATTCGGGCAGTTTAAGCCGTTTGCATTTTGCAAACAGCTTCAATCGTCAAAAATCGCATCGAGCATCTCGAGCTCGTCGATCCAGTCGTCATCGACGGTGTCGAGTACCACGACGTCTTCGCCGCGCCGGCGTTCAAGCCTGGCCTTTATTATGCGCCTGCGGCCGTTGGTATCTATGGCCTGCGACTCCGCGCGGTCGCCGCGCCGTGACACCGCCACCCTTACGTCCGTGAAGCCGTCGGCTGTGAGCCTGCGCGTTAAAAAATCTGCGAATTCTGCTCTGTTCATCGTTCTGCGGGCGGGACCCCGCCGTCCTCTTCTTCGTCAGCCTCTTCTTCCTCGGCGATCGCAAGCGAAAGCGCGATGTCCGAGTAGTCGATCTCTCCATTGTTGTTCCAGTCGATAAAAATGGGGTTCATGTTTGGTCCTTTTCACTATTCCCTGATCAAAGAAGCTTTTCCCCGATCAGCTTTATGAGCTGATGGTCAGCGGGGAGCCAGTTCACAGTGTACAGAGTCTCAGCCGTAAGCCATGCGGAAGCTTCAGCCTCAAGGAGAGTCAGCTGCCCGCCGGTGACCGTGCACAGAAAGCAGTCCATCGAAAGGTGGAACTGCGGATAATCATATTCCACGGTCGTAAACTTTTCGCCCACGGCGATCTCAGTATCGAGTTCTTCCCGTATCTCACGGCGCAGCGCCTCCTCGGGAGTCTCGCCAGGCTCGATCTTGCCGCCGGGGAACTCCCAGTAATCCTTCCAGTCGCCGTACCCGCGCTGTGTCGCGAATACGCGGGACCCGTCAGTTATTATAGCTGCAACTACGCGGATAGTGTGCATATCGTTAATCATCAGTAGCAACAAGTATAGTTTGGTTTATTGGCCATATGTATTAAACAAATATTGTAGTCTCTCAGCAGAAACACGCCACTCTTTAGGGATCCTATCTATCGTTCCCTTTCCAACTGCACAAGGGCCCCATGCATGATTCTCTCGAAGGACCGTTTCGCCTCGTCCTCCAGCAGAAGACTTTAATAACAATGCTATTTCTCCCGGAGCGGCTAAGTATATTCGGGGTATTTCATCTGGAGCGGTACCTTGAAACTGTACCAGGCAAAACACTGTTTTTTTATGATGCATAGACAGCCATTTATCAACAGCTTCATGGTAATTGCAGCCTTTCTTGTAGTTCTGTGTCAAACCCCAGCCGCCATCTTGGCTTCCCTTAACGGAAATTTTTAGCATTTTATCCCCTGACACAGCAATCAAATCGTATTCTGGCTGATTCGCACCATATTGCACGGAAACATCATATCCGTATCTAGCAAATATCGCAGCAGTATATGCTTCTGCAGCAATCCCTATATGCCAAGAACTAATCTTATCCACACCAAGAACCTTTCCAACATATTCATTAATTATTATGATCACGATCTTAATTCATACTGAAGGTTGAACAAATCATCTCTTAGAGTTTCAGCAAACAGCAAATCATTAATTAATCTCTTCCTTACAAGCTCGTTACGTGGAACGCCATTCTTAATAGCCTCATTAACAAAAAATTCGTGACACCAGTAATTTCGGCTATCAGTAGCAATCTTTATTCGTTCGTACAATTCATCTGAAATGATTTGTTTATTCCTCTCCACTTCAAGCGCTTTTATATCCTGAACGAGGCGAGCAATATTATGCTTTGAGACATCATACAACCCCTTAAACGACGGATCATCGTATAGGAAATCATAAATATACTTGAGCCAGAGCTCTATATACTGATAATGCTCAATTATTAAGCTGTGCTTAAAGCGAAAAGACTCTTCGGTCATAGTTGTTGCGTTCTTTTGTTTCTCTCAATAAGCTATATCATTATATTTCTTTTATACCTAAGTTTTTAAGATACAAATACGTCCCGTCATAGTACTCTGGCAGACGCGTTTCATCTTCCCAGAAGCCGGTCGGGGTTTTGTTTGTATTTCCTGAAGGCACGCAGATAACCATTCCGGCCCTGGCGCGTGTAAGTAATACACGATACGCATTCAGCATGTATTTCAGCTTATCCTGCTGGCTTTCCGTGTTGCCCTTCTGCTCCGTCCATTTATTCTTTCCGTTGAACGAATAAAAGCCCCAATTGCCGTTTTCATAACGCATATCCGCATCCCAAAGCACGCAGGTGTAATCCAATTCCAGTCCCTGGACCTGAATCTCTGTGGCAGCATCTTAAAGATAATTCGAAGACCGTATATCGGTTTTATCGTCGAGGAACCAATGAACGGCATTGTCATCATCCGACGGCAGTATGTGTATGGCCAATGGCTTAAATCTTGCAGCTTCTTTTGTTACAAGGACTCCGGTGCGTTCTGTGCCGCGCACTTTTTCATGGAGCCATTTTCTGGCCTTCTCCATATCTCTGGTCAGAACGATCGGATATCTGTCCTTGATCTCTTCGTATATTGCTGCGGTGGACTCATCGAACGTCAGCACTGCATGTACAAAAGCTGACAGCTTCTCAGCCCTGTAAGAACGCAAAGAGACCCCAAGATGCAAATCTTCGGAATAAGTGACATTGTGGTTGTCTTTCAGAAGCTCATTGACCTTGCCCTCGGCGTATTCCGCATCAGTCAATTTAGGGGAAATATAAACATTCCAATGTCTATAGCTTTCATTTATGGCCTTGATCCACTCTGAGATACCCGCCTCACCTGTGTTGATCTCTTGACCGCCGCCGACAAGGCAAACGATAGTAGCCCAGTCTTCGCGCTGATCAAGTGACCATATCAGGAACGCAGCCTCAGACATCGGGAAGTTTGGAACCTTCAGCTTATTGCCATAGGTTCCGCCTCTTTTCAAGTATTCCGCAAGGCGCTTGTGTGTCCAGGAACGCTGAGCCTCATCGAAAATCGCCACATGCTCGACCTCACCGAAACCGGCAGATTCAAGCTTTACAGCCTTTTCAGGGTCTATTTCAAGGATCCCGTTCTCAACAGGATTCTTTATCTTTGCTAGCATGTTATCGCGGTAGCTGTGAATCATCTGAATAGATTTCTTCACCTCACGGCGCGAATCAGTCAGCTTCTTCTTTTCACCCTTTTCACGAGCCTTTTTATAGTTGTCTTGCGCAAGAGCTTCGGTTAATACGGCTACAAGCGGGCCGTTGCCGGAAAGATATACAGCACCCTCATCTTTGACCGGTTCATCGTTCCCCTGATATGTTTGCTTTATTGCCACATCAAGCCCAACAAGGGTTTTGCCGGCACCTGGAACGCCTGTAACAAAGCAAATACTCTTTTTCTGCTGTTCTTTGCTATCCTTGATCACCTGCAGAATATAGCCGATCGTGCGGTCTGTTGAAACCTTGTCCGCCTCATGTCTTGTAATGTCTTCAACAGAATGGTTTTCGTACAGAGACCTTGCGGCTTCAATAA
>JAFYFK010000235.1 GCA_017543805.1 Bacillota bacterium
ATGACCCTGCTGATCCTGCCGGCGACGGTCTCTGCCGCCGGGGATCTGGACGAGATATTGAACTATTCGGTCACGGCGGATGTGAATCCTGACGCGACCGTGACGCTTACATACCACATCGAATGGAAAGTGCTGGATTCCAGCTCAGAGGGGCCGCTTGAATGGGTGACCGTCGGCATCCCCAACAGTCATTATTCCGACCTTACCGCTCTGTCTTCCGCTGTAAAAAGGATTGGATACTCTTCCGACTCGGGAAGCAGTGTCCGTATCGATCTGGATCGGGCATACCACGCGGGCGAGGTGGCCGTCATGGAGTTCAGCCTGGTGCAGGATTACATGTATCAGGTCAATGAGCTTACGGAAGGGGAGACAGTCTACCATTTCACTCCAGGCTGGTTCGACAGCCTGAACGTTGACAGGCTCGTGCTCCGCTGGAATGCCGACAAGACGCTGGGACAGGCGCCCGCATGCACAGTGGACAGCGAAGGCTACTATGTTTGGACCGATTCTCTCGCTCACGGGCAGATGCTCTCCGTGACCGTCACTTACCCCGCCGACGCTTTCGCTTTTGACGAGACCAAGACTCTGGGGGGCGGCTCATCCGGCGACAATTATTATTATTCCGACGATGATGACGGAGGAGATGCGATTTTTGGTTTAATCTTCATCGTTATCATCATTGTGATCGCCGTCACGGTGAGCAAGGCGAGAAGAGGCTACTCAAAAACCTCCAACCTCTCCGGAGGAACCAAGGTGACCCGCACCAAGGTCGTCTATTACCCGGAATGCCAGGGCTGCGGTGCCCCCAGACCGGAAGATGCCAGCAACTGCCCGTACTGCGGACGCAGTTTCATCAAGAGCGAAGAGGTCATAAAGGCGGAGGACATTCCCAAAGAGGAACGGGAACTGCGTACCAAAACCACCAGCGGACTCTACCGCTATCACTCCCAACCGGACACTTATATCCGGGTACGGAGCGTTCCGATCGTGGTGCATACGGGAAGCGGCTCAAGAAGCGGAGGCTCTAGGAGCGGCGGCGGTTCACACAGATCCTGTGCCAGTTCCCATTCCTGCGCATGCGCCAGCAGCTGTGCATGTGCCTGTGCATGTGCCTGCGCGGGCGGCGGCCGTGCAGGCTGCACCGTCAAGGACTTCTACAATACGGACCTGAAGCTGCGCCAGTTGGAACTTAAAAAGCGCGCGCTGAAGTTACGCTGATCATCGATCCGGCAAAGGGAAGCAATACCCTCGACTGAGTGTTCAATAGCAGCTGTATAGAATAAGAAGAAGCTCACATTCAAGTCGGCACAGTGCTTTGAATGAGGGCTTCTTCCAATTCGAAAAACTGCTGCGGGAAAGCGTTCTCTTTTTTTATTTGTCTTTCCTGCGGAAGTGTTCGGCAACCCTGAAGTAGTCGTGCAGGATGTAGTCGAGCATCTGCGTGGGAGTCATATGCGATGGATTGTAAAATGCGGTTTCGTGCTTCAGCTTGTCCTCAATATCATATCCGATGAGGAACCAGTAACCGCCCTTGCCGCCCTCCGGGGGTGGCGGAACGGGAGCAGGTTTGCCGGATACCGTAGACTCGATGAAGCCTCGAAGAAGAGCGCCTACAGTCGTCCCGTTTTCCTCTGCGTACTTCTTAAACTGAACGGCGAGCTCCTTCTTCATATTCACGCTCAGCGTCTTCATGTTCTCTTTGTCCCATTCTCTTGACATCTTATGCGGTCACTCCTTCTTGATAATACGTATATATAAATACGTTTGCTGTTATTATAACGACTATATACATATTTGTCAATACATATTATGTACAGAAGAAAGATACAGGTTATGAGTGAACGCGTAAAATACAAGGAATAAAAGAAATCGAATTCGAACGGATGTTTCGATGGCGGAGACAGTAATGCAATAGACTCAGAGAATACCGGCCTGAGTCCTGTGAAGGATAAAGCCGTTTATGTTTGATCAGTTTCAAATTCAAACTTATTATGGAGAAGACGGAAAGGCCTTGTCATGGCAGTTGCAGCGAATGTCATCATCCTGGTTCTTGAATCGATAGGACTTGCGAAAAGCGCAAAGAGGCGCGGA
>JAFYFK010000236.1 GCA_017543805.1 Bacillota bacterium
CGTCATTGATATAGGTGCAGAAAAGCTTCCCTTTCCCGCCTGTGGCAAATCTGCTGTGAAGCTGATGCCACCAGGCAGTAGCGAGCCCGTCCGTAACACTGCTGACGCCAAGAGTCTGACTGTCCAGCCTGCAAATAAAACTGTCTACATGCCGGAAATCAGGCCTGTCACGTTTAGAGTACTCCCGGCCTGAAATGCTTCTGCTGTAGCTTATGAGCCATCCGTTTCCGTCCCACTCAAGCTGGCCATCATTGATATCATCGTCATACAGAAGAACAGACAACTGAGTCTTTTCCACGTTTCCGTATTGATCTATAAGAGCCGTGCTGATTCCGCTGCTGCTGTGCGCGCAGACGCAGAATCCGTTTCCGTCGGAAGCGATCCTCGGCTGTTCGAAGTCCTCATAATAACCGCTGAATATCTCAATAGACTCCGGAGTTTCCGACGTTTCCGACGTTATGACGGCGCCGCGCACGGTCGAGCCCGCGTCCCAGGCGGCGAGAAATACACCCGTTTTTTCTGCATAGGCTATGGACGGATAAATAGCGAAAGACCCTCCCTCTTCGTCCCATTCGTCCTTATACAGCTGATATATCGGACCGGGAGCGAGGGTATCCTTATCTATAAAACAGGCGAAGCTTTTATTCTCGTGGTTACGGAAGAGCATCATTATGCCGTCCGGGCAGGCTGCCATCGCCGGTTTGCGGGGCCACACCTGACTGTCTTTAATGACCTTTACGTCAAGCGGTCCCGCCGCGGCCTGCGCGCTTCCGCGGTATCTGGTGGTGCACAGATACTGGACGCCGCATTCAGCGTCCTGGACTTCCCTTGCGACATAGCCTACATAGACGATCCCGTCAAGCAAGCAGGCTGAGGGCTGGGAAAGATCGCCTTCCGTATGGCTCAGGTCGGCGAGCGTTTCGCTGTACAGAAGCTGTCCCTCCGGGGAAAACCACCAGCCTTTCACCATGCGTTCGGCCGTAGTCTCACACACAAAGAAATGATCACCGTCCCATAAGACGGAGTGCTCGCCCGGGACAGGCGGTCCGGATGAGGCTATAAAATATGCGTCGAGCTCCCCTTCGGCGATCAGATGGCCGTTATCCGCGGCAAATGACGCGGAGGAGAAAAGTACAGCAGTCAGGAAAGCAAATGTAATAAAAACCCTTAGGAATCTCTTCATTGCGCAAATCTCTTAATTATTAACGGGTATGACGACAGCCTCCGCAGCAGGCTGCAGCGTCCCTTCATTCAGCAGGAACAGCCTGCACTCTCTTCCGCTCAGATGGGGAAAAGTCTGCTGATCGCTTATGGTCCTCTTTAAGGAAATGATCATTTTCCCATCAGCGCCGTAGTAGGCGGCTATCACCGTGTAGCTGTCCTCTTCCGGGTACATCAAGGTGCAAACTATGCTGCTGTCAATATAAGAAACGGATAATTCCACATCGGTCTCTTCCCATCCAGCGTAGAACGCAGGTCCCCAGTTCATCAGGACCATCGGACGCACGGGGTAATTCAGGCCCTCGTCATAGTACCAGCCGGTAAACCTGTAGCCCTTGCGCTTCACCTCGGGGAATTCTACAACAGCGCCGTAACAGATCTGACGGGAAGTTTCCCCCTCGCCTCCGTTGAGCACAAATGTGGCGGTATACTTTTCCGAGTAGCCCGCGAAGATAGAATCGAATAAATGATATCCGTATATCAGGTCCAGACCGAGGATGCCGTCGCCGTAGGGATGCAGGACTATGCCGTTTCCCATACCGGCCTGAGGGAAGCTGCCGATCTGTTCAAACACGCAGCCGTTTATATTCATGCGGTATATGTTCTGCCATGCCCCCATATACAGGTCGTTGTGCTCATAATCGAACAATGCCGTAAGCGGAAGTTCCGGGACAGAGACCGTAAGAAACTCAGTGCCGAAGTCTGTACCGATCTCCGAGAAACGAAGACTGTATTCGCCGCCGTTGATCTGAAGGACTCCGAGCGTACCGCCTGCCCTGAACACCGGGGTCTCCGCGGCGTTTTTAAGAGCGACGGGAAGCAGATAATCCGAAGGACAGCTGTAATCGTACTCTGTATCCCAGTAAATACTGTCTGCATGATTGTCGCAGAATACCGCATCGCTTCTCAGGAAATTCCCCCGCCCTATATGGCCGGCATAGTCGCCTCCCCCATCGAGGTATATCGGGTCATCCCATGTGCAGTCTATCTGATACCACTGCCCGCCGACCTGTACCAGATTCCATGAGTGCTGGATCTCGTTACAGTGAACAACACAGCTGGATACGCCCGCGCGGTTCATCAGCACCGTAAACGCGGCAGCGTAACCCTCGCAGACCGCATCTCTTTCAACAAACACGCCATATGATCCGAACTGATGCAGGGAATAGGTAAATGTGTCTCCGTACTCAGAAGTCCATGAACTGGCCTCATTATCTGTACGGTTTGCGATCACGGGGTTGTAAACGACCCTTGAAGCGATCCAGTCGTGAGCGCAGGCGACAAGCTCCAGCTCCGTCATCCCGCTGTTTGCGGGATCAGTGGTGCCGAAAGCCTGCGCGCAGGCCAGCTCGAGCGCATTCTGATAGACCTCGGCAGCATAGACGTTTACAAGTTCTTCGTCAAGCTCCGGCTTAAACACAAGAGTCCAGTCGTTATCTTCCCCCCAGTAATCTACATTAAATACTCCTGAACCGGCGAAAAACAGAAGATCGTTATAATCAAGGACAGCATTTAAATATGCCTGATACACGGTACCGTTTATCCATTGAAAAAATGAATCCATATCCCCTGTGTAACTGAATTGGACGGTGCGGTAATAATCGTCGAACGGAGCGTAACGGAGGGTGTTGACGATCGTCTGTTTGACGTTTTCGTATGAACACGGGTCATAGCCCCGGGTCATTGATTTTCGAGCCGGAGACGCTGCGGCACTGATGTCCGGATAAAGTTCGCTTTCGAAGGCTATACTGCCGTGAATAAGACCGTCGTCATCCGGAGTCTCAGCCAATGCCGTCTGCGGAAGCAAAAGCATGACAAAACAGCACAGCAGCAGGATGATCAGTTTTCTGCGGTCGGACTTCATCTATTCCGTGACCTCCTCACAGAATAAACTTACACTAAATGGCAGTTCTTTGCAACGAAAAAGACCCTGTTCCTGCAGGGTCTTTTGTTATTGGTGCGGTAGAAAGGACTTGGCCGCTTCGCGGCGCCTCCTGAAAAGCTCTCCGCAGCTTTTCAGGACCACTCGCTGCGGAAATGTCCACAGGACATTTCCGCGACGCTCGCGCCTTCGCAGGTTCAAGTCCTTCTGTTTTACGCATAAATGAAAAAACCCCGTTGATACGGGGTTTTTCATTTATTGGTGCGGTAGAAAGGACTTGAACCTTCACGATGTTACTCATACGGCCCTCAACCGTACGCGTCTGCCTATTCCGCCACTACCGCGAAACGACTTGTATATACTAACACAAGCGTTTTAAATTGTAAAGCATTTTTATTAAATTATTTTACCATCAGCTTAAGTAACCAGAGGAGAAGCAGCATTACAGGGTAAATGCAGTAAAAGACATAGCGGCTTTTAAGCGTATTAAGCCCTCTTTCCCCGTTGTAAAGCCAGATAAGGATAAGCGCGGCCATCGCGAATACCGGAGCCGGCACCGCAAACGGGGCGTCAGTCGAAGGCTGCATCAGCGTGGCTGCGTAATTCCGGTACGCAAAGAACATGAGTACCGCAAACTGCATCAGCTTTGTGTAAGTCACGCGCCCGGCTATGTTGAACGCGAGCATAAGCACAACGGCGATGCCGTACATCTCAAAGCTGAAAGCCTTTCCGAGATTGTAACCTATCCAGGAAAGCGCCGCGGCGGTAAGCAGGGTCACGAAGGTATTCTCCAGCATGCCGCGGACATAGTCCAGCGCGGCGATGGCCAGATAACCCAGAAGAAGCGTAAACAGCACATTCTGCCCGTCATAATCCAGCACTCGGCCGGAGCGGAGAAGATCGTGAGGTATCTCCGAAAGGAACGCGAAAATAACCAGGCGCCTGGCGTAAAGCTTGCGGTCGAGAGTTTTTTCATAGCCCTCGTTTATAAGGAACGCAAAGATCGGGAAAGCAAACCAGCGGAAACCGTCCATCCAGGCAAGCCCCGGAAAAAGAGATCCGAGACCTATCAGAAAAGTACCGGCGAGCCCCGCGATCCTCAGCGGAAACTGGTCCATTCCCAGTCTTCTGTCTTTAATTACCCTTGAACCCTGTACAGCCATATTCACCTACAGGATACTGACCCCGGCGGCTGCGCACGCTCTGCGGGTCTCTTCGTCCCATACAGCGGACTGCACCTCGCCAATGTGGGCGCTGCCCATAAGCAGCATGCAGAGGCGGCTCTGTCCGATGCCTCCGCCTATCGTATACGGAAGTTCGCCCGCAAGAAGAGCTTTGTGGAAAGGAAGCTCCCTGCGGTCGTCGCAGCCGGAAATGCTCAGCTGGCGGTCAAGGCTCTCCGGGGAGACGCGTATGCCCATGCTGGATATCTCCATAGCCTGCCCGAGCGTATCGTTCCAGAAAAGTATATCCCCGTTGAGGTCCCAGTCGTCGTAGTCAGGAGCGCGTCCGTCATGCGGTTCGCCGCTCTTGAGCGCGCCTCCGATCTTCATTATGAAGGTCGTCGGATGCTCCTTTACATAAGCGTTCTCGCGCTGCTTGGAAGTAAGGTCGGGATACATATCCTCAAGTTCCTGCGAATACACAAAGCTGACCTTCCTGCTCTTTGCGGGAAGAGCCTTAAGCTGCGGATAGTAAATGCGGAGGGTCTCCTCCGTGTCGCAGATCGCTTCGACTATTTCGAAAACAGTCTTTTTGAGATAATCCTCATTGCGGTCAGAAAGATTGATCACCTTCTCCCAGTCCCACTGGTCGACGTAGACGGAATGGAGATTGTCCAGTTCCTCGTCGCGGCGGATGGCGTTCATGTTCGTATAGAGACCGTTACCGGGGTAGAAATCGTAGTTTTTAAGGGCAAAGCGCTTCCATTTCGCCAGGGACTGCACCACCTGGCAGCGGCGCCCGTCCTCTTTTATGTCAAAATCGACCTTGCGCTCGTAGCCGTTGAGGTCGTCGTTGAGACCGGTGGAAGCCTCCAGGAAAAGCGGAGCGGAGACTCTGTGAAGGTTCAGGGCGGCGCTTAGGTTCTTTTCGAAAATAGTATGGATCTTTCCTATGCAGTTCTGCGTATCGTAAACGTTGAGGAACGGCTTATATCCTTCCGGAATTATGAGCTTCATGGCGCTCTCCTTTCAAAACTAATACAGAATATTTTATTATTATAGCGCGGAAATAGCAAGCAAAAACGAATCCGCGGCGCCTCCGCTGTGGTACAATACTAACGTTATGATCACAATAGACAAAAATGAACTGGATATAAAAAAGATATCTGAGAGCGGACAGTGCTTCCGCATGAGAAAGTCTGTCAGTGACCCCTCTCTCTGGGAGGTCCAGGCGCTTGACCGCTTTGTGACTGTGCGGGAGGGTAAAGACGACGTCAGGATAGACTGTTCCGAGGCCGAATTCGCCGATTTCTGGCGCGAATACTTCGATCTTGGCTGTAATTACGGCGAGGTGATAAAATCGGTCGATCCGGGCGATTTTTTCCTCACGGAGGCCGCGGAGTACAGCAGAGGACTGAGGATACTGAAGCAGGATCCCTGGGAGATGCTGATAACGTTCATTATCTCCCAGCGGAAAAACATCCCGGCTATCACCGGCTGCGTCGAAAAGATATCCGCAGAGTTCGGATCGCCTATAGGAGACGGCCTGTACGCTTTTCCGTCCCCGGAGCAACTTGCGGCCGCCGGAGACGCCCTCTGCGGATGTTCGCTCGGATACCGCGATGACTATGTCAGACGCGCATCCGAAGCCGCCGCGTCAGGAGAGGCGGACCTTTACGGCTGGCAATCTCTGGATGACGCGGATCTGTCGGAAAAACTGCTGGCCCTGCGCGGTGTAGGCGTCAAAGTCGCAAACTGCGTAATGCTCTTCGGCTATCACAGGATCAACGCCTTCCCTGTCGATGTATGGATAAAGAGGGTCATAGAAGAAAAATACGGCGGAAGATTCCCCCTGGAACGCTACAGCGGCTTTGCGGGAATAATCCAGCAGTATATGTTTTATTACGGCCGCCATGCGCTCAAATAAACAGCTCCGGCATATTTAAGAAATCGCTTTACATTTTCAGTTTAATGCTATATAATTCATAAGTCGCTACGGACATGCACTGGTAGCGCAACGGATAGAGTACCTGACTACGAATCAGTAGGTTGTGGGTTCGAATCCCACCCAGTGCACCACTTAAAAAGGAATGGCTTCTGCCATTCCTTTTTAAGTTATGAAACAGGATTCGAACCAACACAAAAAGGGTTCGCCAACGTCGCGAGCACGGCGAAGCCGGCGCAGCGTATCCCACCCAGTGCACCAACCCCGGAACCTTGTAATATCAACAGTTGCGGGGTTTTTCTTTTACTCAGATCAGCAATCTTCGACGCGATACTTTTTGAATTATGTCAAACATTTAGCCAAACATAGGTCTAAAATTTGCATCTGAAACAGTTCAGCGTAGAGCAGGGAGCATTACTTCCGACAGAACGCTGTTCTGACCAGTTTTTCAGTTTTTACTCTGTTTGCTTAGAAGAATAAGGCTTTTTTTCTGACTGTTTAATAGATAAATGCAAATATGATTAGAATTGATTGATCCATACCGGAAAAAGACCGTAAAACACCTTAGAAACAGGCAGGTTTCTAACCTGTCAACTAATTTTCTTTCTTTTTGGTCAGTTAGAAAGATGGATTCACCATCGATAAACAAAAGAGCCGCTTAGCTTTTCTGTGTGACGGTTTTGTGACAAGAGCTCAAAAAGCCCCAGATTACAGGCCTTTTGAGCTCTCGCTTTTTGCCATTCTCTTTTGTGAAGCTTAGCGGAGGATAGTGGGATAGATGGTCAGTTTTTGATTGATGTAGATCAAGTCGGGATTTTTAATGTTGTTCCACTGACAGATCTGCGGCACTGTTACGCCGAAACGTATGGCAATGCCAGGCAAGGCGTCACCACCGACAACAGTATAGACGATGTATTGGCCATAGTTGACATAAGATCCCTTTGCATACTGCCGCCAAGGGTCATAGCCGCCTTCCACCTCATCCATTTCATCGTCGGTCAGGATCACATCTGCGGATTCTGCCTTTTCTTTAATATTGTCTGTGAGTTCCATATTGCGATTCCTCCTTTAACATAAAAATATTAACAGAAGTTAACGAATAACGCAAACTTAGCAATTGCCCGCATTGTAAATCGCCGAAAAATGCTATATCATTATTAAGGTTTATCCGTTACTGCAAAGTGTTAAAAATAAAGGAGGAAACAAAAATGAGAGTATTTAAGTGCCAGTGCGGCAATATGGTCGAACTGCTTCAGGAGGGCACCTGCCCCATCATGTGCTGCGGAAAGCCGATGACCGAGCTTACCGCCAACACTACCGACGCGGCAACCGAAAAACACGTCCCCGTAGTCGTGGTTGACGGAAACAAGGTTACTGTAACCGTAGGTGAAGTTGAGCATCCGATGCTCGACGCGCATTATATCCAGTGGATATTTGTAGAGACAAAGAACGGCGTTCTCAGAAAGAACCTCAAGCCAGGCGAAGCTCCCAAGGCGGAATTCGTTCTCGCCGAAGGCGACGAGGTGGTCGCGGTCTATGAGTACTGCAACCTCCACGGCCTCTGGAAGAAATAAAAAAACTATATATCCGGCGGATCCTGGCCATCAGGACCCGCCATTTTTATGTTATAATAAGTTGTTATGAAAACCGACAAGATACTTTTCATCGTTAATCCGGTCGCCGGACGCATGCGCTCGAGAACAGCAATGTTCGACATAGTCAACGCTTTCTGCAGACAGGGGCACACTGTGACTACCGTCGTTACGCAGAAGCGCGGGCACGGCAGCAGACTCGCGGCTGAAGCGGCAGCGCAGGGCTACGACATGATCGTATGCTGCGGCGGCGACGGCACGCTCAACGAAGTCATCAGCGGAATGATGGGTTCGGGAGATCCCCTGCCGCTCGGTTATATTCCCGCAGGC
>JAFYFK010000237.1 GCA_017543805.1 Bacillota bacterium
GGTCTGCAGCGTGTTCGGTTCGATCGCGCATAATACAGGCCAGATGCTTGCTGCTCTGGCCCTGTATCAGTCATATTCTGTTCTTATCTATCTCCCGATGCTCATGCTGTCCGGGATCGTCTGCGGATTGTTTACGGGTTTATGCGTTCAGGCGGTAATAAAGCGGCTGGACGGGATCCTATAGCATATTCTGAAGCGCTTCGCGGTCTTTTATGACGATTACCGGAGGCTCATAGTCTATCAGCCCGCTGTCGTGCATTGATTTCAGTTCTCTGTGAAGAGACGGCCTTGAAACATTCAGAAGCATTGCCAGCTGAGTCATCGATTCCGGTATCTTGACCCTGGAACCATCTGTATGTTCTGACTGGAGAAGCAGCCAGTAAGCCGCTTTCTGCGCTATTCCTCTATATGACAGAAGTTCGAGTCTTTGCCCCATCGAATATGTTAAGGTGGACAGGCTCTCAAGGAAATTGTACAGTATCCTCTTATCGCGCTGAAGAAGATCCAGAATATCATCGCGCTGAAGGAACATCAGTTCCGACGGCTCCATCGCCCGGACTGTACAGGGATAGTTTTTCTGGATCGCAAAAACCGGCGCGTGTCCGATAATATCTCCCGCGGATTTTGTCGAAACGTTTACCTGATGACCGCTGTGGAATATCCTGAATCCCTGGACCCTTCCTTCAAGTACTATTGCTGCTTTTTTGGCAGGTTCTTCAGCCTGAAATATGATCTCGTCTTTTTCAAAACTCTGTATACTGTATGAAACGTCAGAGAGGAGCTTTTCCAGCTCTGTTTTTTTTATGCCTTTAAACAGACTGCAGTTTTCAAGAACACTTAAATCCATCATATGAAGCCCTCGTTTAATAACTTTCAATTTATTATATGATACAGTAAAAATTATTATTTTTCTGTATCGCCAGATACAGTAACATTTCGCGTCTCGCCGTACAATTAGATTAAGTAGTTATTTCATTCGAATTAAGAGAGGAAGATAACTGTGAAACAAGGTTTTCGCGGAGGAGTCTATCTTACGGACTACAGCGAGCTCCGAAGACCGACAGAACCTGTTTTTTTCGATCCGCCGGATGAGATGGTATATCCGCTGACTTCCTGGAACGGAAAAACATCAAAGCCTGTTGTC
This sequence comes from Bacillota bacterium, assembly GCA_017543805.1. Taxonomy (GTDB): domain Bacteria; phylum Bacillota; class Clostridia; order Peptostreptococcales; family Anaerovoracaceae; genus RGIG7041. The sequence continues at coordinate 1,145 of JAFYFK010000237.1, forward strand.
GCAAAAGGAGAGGCTGTTCTTGTCGGGCAGCTCATCGCCGAAGCAGACGGAGAAGATTCTTCCAATTTATTTTGTTCATGCTCAGGTACAGTAAGAATCATTGAAAAGCGCAGAACTCTGTCCGGGCGTATGCAGGAATGCATCGTTGTGGATAACGACGGCGAGTACACTGAATGTGAAGGATTCGGGCAAAAGACCGATATTTCGGAGCTCGGAACCGGAGAGATCCTTAAACGCGCCGCTGATGCCGGAGTGGTCACGCCTCAGTGCCTTCCGGCTGAAAAGGTCCTTGCCGTAAAAGACCCTGGCAGCATAAAGACTGTTGTCGTCAACTGTGTGGAATGCGACCCCTCGCTGTTTTCAAAAGAAGTGCTTGTAAACTGCTTTACCGCAGACATCGTAAAGGGCGCGGATTTGCTGCGGCGTATGTATCCGGATGCCGAGGTCGTGTTTACTGTCGGGAGCGACAGGGCAGACACGGTGGCAAAACTGAGGGATGATGTAAAAGGGGAAAATATCCGCGTCGAGGCACTCGAGGCGATATATCCGCAGGGAGAGCCTCACTGCCTTATCAAGACTCTGGCGGACATCGATTATCCGGCGTCGGTAACGCCTGAAGAACTCGGTTTTGTGATAATAGACATAAGGACGCTGTTTGCGGTCAAAAAAGCTGTGCTTGACGGAGAGCCCTCCATGCGCCGTGTCATTACCGTAAGCGGTGATGCTGTAAAAAATCCCTGCGAGTTCGTTGTTCGCGACGGAACAAGTCTTGCTGTGCTGCTGGAGGAAGCCGGCGGGCTAAAGGACGGCGCTGAGCTCAAAAAGATCATAGTCGGAGACCACATGAACGGCCTTACGCCTTCGTCGGCCGATGTTCCCGCAGAAAAGACCGCGGACGCCGTGTTCTTTATGACAAGGGACTACGCGGCGGAAGCCGAAGCAGCCATGGACAACTGCGTGCGCTGCGGCAGATGCTTTACCGTATGCCCGATAGGCCTTGCCCCTCAGATGCTTGCGGTCGCCGCGGAGATGAAGGACTATGAGCGCTTCGAGAAGAAGTTATACGGCATGGAATGCACGCTCTGCGGCGCGTGCTCGTTTATCTGCACGGCAAGAAGACCCCTTACGCAGAGGTTCAGGCATATGCAGCAGGAGATCCTCCTGATGCGCGAAGCGGAAGAAAAGGAGGCGGATAAGAATGAATAACAGACTTAACATCTCCTCCGGTCCGCATATAAGGGAGACCTGGACCACTGTAAACATGATGCGCATGGTCGTCCTTGCGCTTATACCCGCTGTTATCGCCGGCGTCATCAACCACGGCGTTTACGCAGCTGTCGTGATCGCTGTGACCGTTGTCGTCGCGGTCTTTACGGAGATGATATTCGACGTAATGACCGGCAGAAGGAACACGATTCCCGACGGCAGCGCAATAGTGACCGGCCTGCTGCTGGCGCTCACTATGCCGCCTTCGGTACCGATAGCTCTGCCGATACTCGGCGCGATATTCGCTATACTTATCGCGAAATGCGCGTTTGGCGGACTTGGTAAAAACTTCGTAAACCCGGCGCTTGCGGGCAGAGCCTTCCTGCTCATCTCCTTCGGAAAGATAATGGGGAACTTTACTGTCGACGGAGTATCCTCGGCGACTCCTCTGGCTGTGCTGGCATCAGGGAGGGCTGTGGACATCACAAAGATGTTCTTCGGAAACACCGGCGGCGTCATCGGAAATTCCATAATCGCGATACTCATTCCCGGACTGATACTCTGGGGGCTGGATATAATCGACGGTTCGATAAGCTTCTCAATGCTCGGAGCCTTCCTTGTGTTTATGGCGCTTTTCGGCGGACAGGGCCCTGACCCGCGCTTCCTGCTGGCGCATCTCTGCGGCGGCGGGCTCATGCTCGGCGCGCTGTTTATGGCTACCGACCATACCACTTCCCCGATGAGCAGAAGGGGACAGATAGTATACGGCTGCATCGTAGGTTTCCTTGCGGCGCTGTTCAGGATAAAAGCATCCAGCGCGGATTCAATGACATACTCGATACTGCTCGGAAACCTCTTCACCCCGATGATCGACATGTTCATCACCCCGAAGCCCGTCGCTTACACAAAGGCTGCGACAGACAAGCGGAACGGCGTGCCTAAGGTCCCGTTCTTTAAGAAGATACCAAAGCCTGTCATCGTGCTGACCGTGATAGCGCTTATTGCGGGCATTTCCCTGAGCGGCGTCTACACCATTACAAAGGATACTATCGATGCTGCGAAGATGGCTAAGAATACCGCTTCCTACAAAGTAGTCTGCGAGGACGCGGACCACTTTGTCGCGGATGAGGCGATCACAAAAGCCGTTACCGATCTTGACGGAACGGTCTACGGAAACAGCTACGGCAAGTCCTACATCAACGACGGCGTCGTGGGCGTTGACGCGGCCGGAAATATTGTCGGATATGTATTCAGCGTGACTTCCGGCGACGGCTTTGACGGAAACATAACCCTGTCGGTCGGCATGAAACCCGACGGCACTCTTAACGGTATCGCGTTTACGGAGCTTAACGAGACTCCGGGCATGGGCATGCGAGCGGCTGAACCGGAATTCAAGGATCAGTTTATCGGAAAGAACGCTGACGCCCTGGTGCTCAACAAGGGCAACAGCCCCGGCGCGAACGCCATCGATACAGTATCAGGCGCAAGCACCACCTCCGGCGCGGTCGTCAACGCGGTCAACGCCGCGATACACTTCTTTAGTACCGTCGTGAAGGGAGACAACTGATATGAACAAATATCTGGAACGTATCTACAACGGCGTCATTAAGGAAAACCCGACGCTGGTCATGATGCTCGGCATGTGTCCGGTACTGGCGGTCTCCACGAGGGCTCTTAACGGCATAGGAATGGGCCTTTCCACCATGGCGGTCCTTATCCTCTCCAACGTGGTCATATCGCTGCTCAGGAAGGCTATTCCGGACGACGTAAGACTCCCGGCATATATAGTAATAGTCGCATCGCTCGTAACAGTGGCGGAACTGCTGATACAGGCTTATCTGCCTTCGCTGTACGATTCTCTGGGCATCTACATTCCGCTGATCGTCGTTAACTGCATAATCCTCGGCCGCGCCGAGGCGTATGCCAACAAGGTAGGCCCTATGCTCGCGGCGTTCGACGGACTTGGGATGGGGCTCGGATTTACCTGTTCGCTGACACTTGCGGGTTCCGTAAGAGAACTTCTCGGGAACGGGACCATATTCGGATATCAGGTCCTTCCGGAAAGCATACAGCCTATAGGCATATTCGTGCAGCCGCCCGGAGCGTTCCTTGTAATCGCGCTCTTTATAACCATAATGAACGCTCTGCACATCAGATCCAGGCAGAAAGAGCTTGTGGAGGGCTGTGACGGCTGCTGCTCAGCCTGCCAGTCAAAATGCGAAAAGGCAGAGGAGGTGACTGAGTAATGAAAAGCCTTATCATGATAGTGATAGGAAGCGCTCTTATACACAACGTGGTCCTCAGCCAGTTCCTCGGCATCTGCTCGTTCCTGGGAGTTTCCAAGCAGATCAAGGCTTCGGCAAGCCTGGGCGCGGCGGTAATATTCGTTATTACCATCGCTTCGGGAGTTGCCAATCTGATCTACGACAACATACTAGCTCCGTTCGGACTGGACTTTATGAAGACCATCGTCTTTATTCTGGTCATCGCCGCGCTGGTGCAGGTGGTCGAGATGTTCCTCAAAAAGACATCTCCCGCCATCTACAAGGCTCTGGGTATATACCTGCCGCTGATCACTACCAACTGCGCGGTGCTGGGCGTGGCGCTTACGAACGTCCAGGACGGATACAACTTTATACAGAGCGTGCTTTCCGGCCTCGGCATTTCGGTCGGATATACGATAGCGATCGTGCTGCTGGCAAGCATACGCGCGCGCATACGCGAGGAGGACATCCCCGCTCCCTTAAGAGGCGCCCCTATAGTGCTCATATCAGCTGCTCTCATGTCCATAGCCTTTATGGGCTTCTCCGGACTTCAGGTTTAAGGGGAGGCTGCCATGAATACGATAATTATAACAACTGCTGTGATAGGAATAGTCGGCGTGATAGTCGGCGCCGGCCTGGTGTTCGCGGGCAGAAAGTTCTATGTTGAGGTCGACGAAAAAGAGATAGCCGTAAGGGAAGTCCTGCCCGGCAATAACTGCGGCGCCTGCGGTTACGCGGGCTGCGACGCGGTTGCCGCCGCCATCGCAAAGGGCGAGGCTCCGGTCAATACCTGCCCGGTCGGCGGAGCTCCGGTCGCGGCAAAGGTCGGAGAGATAATGGGCCTTACCGCGGAGGACAAGGAACGCCTGGTCGCGTTTGTCATGTGCAAAGGCAGCTGCGAGGTGACTCAGAACCAGGGCACCTACATCGGTGTAAAGGACTGCCGAACGGCGCTGCTCTCCGGAGTCAGCGTTACGGACTGCGACTACGGCTGCATGGGCTTCGGCACCTGCGCGTCGGTCTGTCCTCAGGAAGCTATAAAGGTCGTTGACGGCGTAGCCGTTGTTGACCGCGAGAAGTGCATAGGCTGCGGCCTGTGCGTAAGGAACTGCCCGAAGCACATAATCGAACTTGTTCCGTACAAGAACAATGTATCGGTGCAGTGCTCCAACAGGGACAAAGGTCCGCTCGTAAGAAAAGTCTGTACCGCCGGCTGTATAGGCTGCAGCATGTGCGTAAGACAGTGTGAGCACGATGCCGTCCACGTTGTGGATAATCTGGCTCACGTAGATTATAATAACTGTGTCCAGTGCGGGAAGTGCGTTGAAAAATGCCCCGCAAAGGTAATAACTCCTGCAGCTCGGTAAGGGGAGGGAGGCAAAATGGGAAAGAAACGACAGATCCTGAAACTGATTGCGTCCGCAGTCATAATAGTGCTTGCTGTTATTGCGCTGGGAGGCTTTATCAGCGGTCACGATGTGATGTACTACCTGAGGGACAGGTCAGCCATCGGACCGCTTACAAGGGCAGACATCGAGTATCTTGATATAGACGCTCCTGCCGCTACCAGCAAGGACGGCACTGTATCCGCAAAGGACTGGGAACCGATATATCCCGAGATAGCAAAAACCATGTGGGCTAACGCGGAAAACAGCTACACTGTGGATTATCTCGACACGGATACCTATCTCAAGAATATATACGAAGGCTACGGTTTCGCCCTGGAATACAACGAAGCCCGCGGCCACGAGTATACTCTTGAGGATATCTACAATATCGCGCGTCCTCACCCCAAGGCGAACTGCCTCACCTGCAAGACCCCGAACTTTGCCAAGCTCGTAAACGACATGGGAGTTCAGGTCTATAAGATGGATTTCCAGGAAGTCTACGACATGATGGAGGAGAACATCAGCTGCTACACCTGCCACGGCAACGACGCGGGCTACGGCGGAGACTTCAGGGTGACACATTCGTATGTAAAGAAGGCTCTGGGAGACAATATCGGGGAGATCGACCCGTCGGTATTATCCTGTGGCCAGTGCCATATAGAGTACTACTTCACAAGGGAAGACAACGAGACCATGATGCCGTATCACAGCGTTGCGGAAATGACCCCGGAAGCTATCCTCAAGTACTACGACGACATGGAGTTCTACGACTGGATCAACGAGGCTACCGGCGCGAAGATGCTCAAGACTCAACATCCGGAGCTCGAAACTTTCCTGCAGGGCAAGCACGCCAAACTGCTTAAGTGCGCAGACTGCCACATGCCCATGGAACAGTCCGAGGACGGTAAGGTATATCACAGCCACACCCTTGTGAGCCCGCTCAAGAACGAGATGCTGCTTTCCACCTGCGCGAAATGCCACGAGGACACCGATATGGTCACCATGGTAACAAGGCTGCAGGGCAGGGTCACCGCAAGGGAGAACGAGGTAGGCAATAAGCTCTCGAAGTTCAAGGATACTCTTGCGGCGGCTAATGCTTCCGGACAGTACACCGAGGAATATCTCGATGCTGTAAGGACGCTGTACCGCGAAGCCCAGTGGTTCTTCGACTTCTGCTACGTCGAGAATTCCGAAGGCGCTCACAATTCCGAACTCGCGTTCCACTGTCTCGATACATCCGAGATAAAGATCGAGCAGGGAATGGCGCTTCTGAGCCGCACACAATAGGTCAGGCGGAGGGGCGCATCCGGTATAACTTAAAGATATATGCAAAAACTTAAAAAAAGCTTGAAATTTCTATCATCCATGCAATTTGCCATCGCCCTTTTAGTGGTGTTGGCAATTGCTTGTTCTATAGGAAGTTTTGTCACACAGGGGCAAAGCTTTAATCAGTATGCCGCTCAGTATTCGGAACGCGCGGCCGCGTTTATAATCGCTCTCGGCCTGGACGACGCTTTCCACAGCTGGTGGTTTATACTGATCAACGCATTTTTGTGCTGCAATCTGCTGTTCTGCAATGTAATACGGCTGCCGCAGATCCTTAAAAGAGTAAAGACGGACAGGGATGCCGGATCCGTTACGGAAGCAGCTGCGGACATATCTGCCCCGGGCGTTAATGACCCGAATGATTTCTTTGAAAAGATGCGTCATTCAAAGCCCGCTGCATCTGTGACCTCGGACGAAAAAGACATACTGTACTCGCCTAAAAATACAGCCGGCAGCTGGGGCGCGTGGATATGCCATATCGGCATTCTGCTGCTCATACTCGGCTTCAGCCTGGGCCAGTTCCTTCACCAGGAATACGCGGTATACGGGGTCCCGGGTGATGCAAAGCCCATAGGGGACACCGGTTATGTCCTGCAGATCGACGGTTTTGAGGTCGGACTGAGGGATGACGATACCGTGGAACAATATACTGCCGACATAACAGTGTATGATGTTAACCATTCGGACGGCGGCTCTTCACAGAGCGCGGAGATAAGCGTAAACAATCCGGCAAAGCTTTTCGGAATGAAGTTCTACCAGAACTCTACCGGCTGGGCCGCAAGGGTCTCCGTCACGGAAAACGGGGAGCCGCTGCAGGACAAGGTACTCTGCGCGGGAGAGTATCTGGCGGTTCAGGATAAGCCGGATCTGGTCATTTACTTTAACGCTTTCTATCCGGACTTTTACGTCGAGCCCGGCAACGCTCCCGTGACGCTTTCCGGCAAGCTGAACAACCCCGGATATCTCTATTCTGTGTATTATCAGGGGAATATGCTCGGAATGAACGTCCTTATGGGCAGTGAACCGCTGACGATAGACGAATATACCGTCGTGTTTTCCGAACCCCAGAGCTATACGGTAATACAGGTAAAGCAGGACCGCTTCGCGTGGCTTGCCTTTATCGGGGGGATAGTGATACTGGCCGGCCTTGTTCTTGCGTTCTATGTTCTGCCGGAAAAGGTCTGGGCAGTAAAGGAAACTGACTGGCAATGGACGGTTTACGGCAGCTGCCGGAAGGGCGGCGCGCTGTTTAAGGAAAGGTTTGAAGAGGCTGCTGAGGAATTCACGCGGCAGCGCGAAACGGAGGATCAACATGGATCTGCTAAAACTTGAGAACACATTGTTTACGATAGTGATGCTGCTCTATTTTGCCGCGATGATACTGTATTTTGTCTTCGTGGCGTTCAAGAGCGAGTTTGCTTTAAAACTTGCTGAGATCATTCAGACGACCGGCCTTGTGCTGCACACTGCGGCGCTGGTCTGCAGGGGGATCGGCGCGGGGCGTCTTCCGCTCACCAACCAGTACGAGTTCGCGACCGCGTTCGCCTGGGGCCTTTGCCTTGTGAGCCTGATATTCGTGTTCAGGTTTAAATTTCCGGTGCTTGGGGCATTTGCGTCGCCGGTCATGTTCATAATCATCGGTTACGCGGCAATGCAGAGCAAAGAGGTAAAAGAACTTATGCCGGCGCTCAGGAGCAACTGGCTGGGCTTCCACGTATCTACCGCCATCATAGCTTATGGGGCATTCGGAGTGTCTTTTGTCCTCGGGATAATATTCCTGATGCGGGAGCGCATGAAAAGCGGGGCCTTTCTTGACCAGCACATCCCGAGCCGCGAAAAGATCGACATGATCAGCTACAGAAGCGTTTCTCTCGGCCTGCTGTTCCTTAGCTTTACGATAATCACCGGAGCCATTTGGGCGGAGCGCGCCTGGGGCAGTTACTGGTCCTGGGATCCCAAAGAGACCTGGTCGCTGGTAACATGGATAGTCTATGCCATATACCTGCATCTCCGGATAAGGAACGGATGGAAGGGAAGGGCCGCGGCCATTTTCGCCATAGCGGGCTTTATCTGCGTGCTGTTTACTTATATCGGCGTCAACACCTTCCTGCCCGGAGTCCACAGCTACGCGTAGGGTTTTGAGTCATATTGATTTGGCTGATGCGTCCTTCGGAGTCACGCTTTCGCCCTTCGCCAATATGGTGGTCTTTTGGCTCGGGCTGGCGCTTGCGATGGATCTTCAGAGCACATCAGCCAAAGCACTAAACATCAAAAA
>JAFYFK010000238.1 GCA_017543805.1 Bacillota bacterium
GAATCTATGCGTATGCCCTTCTTTGCCGGCTTAAGCTCGTCAAAGACCTTGATAGCGTTAGGAACGCCTGAACGCAGAACATCGTAGGTGTCGACCAGCAGCGTGCAGTTGTTGGGATACAGCTCGGCGTACTTGTAAAACGCTTCGTATTCGGAATCGAACAGCTGGATCCAGCTGTGAGCCATGGTACCCAGCGCCGGAACGCCGAACATGGGCTCGTCGACGGTGCATGCGGTCCCTGCGCAGCCGCCTATGTATGCCGCTCTTCCGCCGAGTATGGCGGCGCTTGCCCCGTGCGCCCTGCGTGAACCGAATTCCATTACGGCCCTGCCCTGGGCGGCGCGGACTATGCGGTTTGCCTTGGTTGCTATAAGGCTCTGGTGATTGAGGAGCAGAAGAGTCATCGTCTCGATGAACTGCGCCTGTATAGCCGGTCCCCTGACCGTCATAAAGGGTTCGTTCGGGAAGATCGGAGTTCCCTCCGTAACTGCCCAGACGTCGCATTCGAATTTAAAGTGGCGCAGGTAATCCAGGAAGCGGTCGTCCATGCCCTTCTTTTTGAGGAAGGCCAGATCGTCCTCGGAAAAATGCAGATCCTGTATATAGTCTATGAAAGAATCAAGCCCGGCGGCAATAACATAGCCGCCGCCTTCCGGAACTCTTCTGTAGAACACGTCAAAATAGCAGACGCGGTCGCCTACTCCCTGAAGGAAGTAGCCGTTCCCCATGCTGAGCTCATAAAAATCCGTTAGCATCGTAAGGTTTTCTTTTTCCATCACCGTTTCCTTTCCAGCATTCTTTTAAGATACTGTCCTGTGTAAGATTCAGCGACCTCAGCGACCTCCTCCGGCGTTCCGCTGGCGATTATGGTTCCGCCGCGTTCGCCTCCTTCAGGCCCAAGGTCGATAATATGATCCGCGGTCTTTATGACATCGAGGTTGTGCTCGATGACCACGACCGTATTTCCGGCATCGACAAGCCTCTGCAGAACGTCAATGAGCTTTTCCACGTCGGCAAAATGAAGGCCTGTCGTGGGCTCGTCGAGTATGTACAGAGTCTTTCCCGTGCTGCGCTTGGAGAGCTCCGTCGCGAGCTTTATCCTCTGCGCTTCGCCTCCGGACAGCTGCGTTGACGGCTGGCCCAGCTTGATATAGCCGAGGCCGACATCCTGCAGAGTCTTTATGTAGCGCTTGATCGAGGGTATGTTCCCGAAGAATTCCACCGCTTCGTCAACGCTCATCTCCAGCACGTCATAGATGCTTTTTCCCTTATATTTTACCTCAAGTGTCTCGCGATTGAAACGTCTTCCGTGACATACTTCGCAGGGAACATACACATCCGGCAGGAAATTCATCTCGATCTTGATGATCCCGTCGCCGCTGCAGGCGTCGCAGCGCCCTCCCTTGACGTTAAAGCTGAAACGCCCCTGGGAATAACCGCGCATTTTGGCTTCCGAGGTTTCGGCAAAAAGGCTCCTGATGGACGTGAACACCCCTGTGTATGTTGCGGGATTGCTGCGCGGAGTCCGTCCTATCGGCGACTGGTCTATGCCTATGACCTTGTCGATAAACACCGTGCCCTCGATGCCCGAATGCTTACCCGGCCTTGCCTTTGACCTGTACAGTTTTTCCGAGAGCGCTTTGTAGAGTATATCGTTTACGAGCGAGCTCTTGCCGGAACCGGAAACGCCCGTAACGCAGATAAAACTGCCGAGCGGGAATTCGGCGTCTATGTTCTTGAGGTTGTTTTCCCTTGCCCCGCGCACGACTATGGAATGGCCGTTTCCCGGACGCCTTATTTTTGGGACCTCTATTTTTCTCTTTCCGGACAGGAACTGGCCGGTTATCGATTCCGGGCAGTTCTTAATATCCTCGATGGTGCCCTGCGCCACGACGTAACCGCCGGATTCCCCCGCTCCGGGACCGATGTCGATAATCTGGTCCGCCTTCTCCATGGTCTCCTGGTCGTGCTCGACGACAAGCAGAGTGTTCCCGAGGTCCGTGAGGCTCCTCAGGGCGTCGAGCAGCTTGCTGTTGTCCTTCTGGTGCAGGCCGATGCTGGGTTCGTCCAGTATGTACATTACGCCTACCAGGGAAGATCCGATCTGCGTCGCGAGCCTGATGCGCTGTGATTCGCCTCCGGAAAGCGTCGCGGACGCGCGTGCCAGAGTCAGGTAGTCGAGACCTACTTCTATAAGGAAGCTGAGCCTTGATTTTATCTCCTTGAGGATAAGCCTCGCGACGGCCATCTCCCTTTCGCTGAGCGTTTTCTCGAGCTTTTTGCAGAATTCCAGTTCCTCGCGGACGGGCATCTCCGTAAATTCTATTATGTTCTTTCCTCCGACGGTGACCGCGAGTATCTCCGGCTTTAAGCGCTTTCCATGGCATTCGGGGCAGTCATTGACCGTCATGTACTCCTCGAGTTTCGCTTTTATAAGATCCGAATTCGTATAGGCATGGCGGCGCATCAGGTTCGTTATGACCCCTTCGTAGCCGTCGCGCCTGTGCGAGCGCGAACCGTCGCGGCGGATATAGTAATAATCCAGCTTGCGGTCCCCGGTGCCGTAGAGAAGCTCGTCCTTAAAAGCCTTGGGCAGCATGTTGTACGGGGTGTCCAGGCTGACATGGTGATAATCCGCCAGAGCGGAGATGAGCTGCTTGTAAAAACCGCTGTACTCCATATTCGCGTAGGCTTTTGTAAGCGCTCCGCCGTTTATTGAAAGGTTCTGGTCCTCGATGATGAGTTCTTCATCAAAGCTCTCGATAAAACCTAGTCCGTTGCAGGACGGGCACGCCCCGAACGGAGAATTGAAGGAAAAGCTCCGCGGCTCAAGGTCGTCCACGCCTATTCCGTGCACCGGGCAGGCGAGCTTTGTGCTGAAGATCTCCTCGCGGGTCTTTTCGCCCTTCTGGATTATCGCCGTGACCAGGGATTCTCCGTAATTTACGGCCATTTCAACGCTTTCGGCAAGGCGGCTGTCAACGCCTGGCCTTACGACAATGCGGTCTATGACTATGTCTATGCTGTGCTTGTAGGTCTTTGCGAGCTCGATCTTGTCCTCTTCCAGATTCTTTATCTCCCCGTCAACGCGCACGCGAAGGAAGCCCTCACGCTTTATGCGCTCAAGGACTTTTTCGTGCTGCCCTTTTTTGGCGCGGATGACCGGCGAAAGTATCGTAAGCCTTGTGCCTTCGCCTTCCGAAATAAGCTTGTCGACTATGACGTCAACGCTCTGGCTTGTGATGGGCCTTCCGCAGACCGGGCAGTGAGGCACGCCGATGCGGGCGTACAGAAGACGCAGATAGTCGTAGATCTCCGTGACTGTGCCTACGGTCGAACGCGGGTTCTTGCTGGTGGTCTTCTGGTCGATGGATATCGCTGGCGACAGGCCTTCGATGGATTCGACATCCGGCTTGTCCAGCTGTCCGAGGAACTGTCTCGCGTAAGCGGAAAGGCTCTCGACGTAGCGCCTCTGCCCTTCGGCGTAGATGGTATCAAAGGCAAGCGAAGACTTTCCGGAACCCGAAAGCCCGGTTATTACGACCATTTTGTCCCTTGGTATGGTCAGGTTTATGTTTTTAAGATTGTGCGCCTTTGCGCCGCGTATGACTAAATCTTTCTGCATATTCTTAAATAATTAATTATATATACGCGATGATATAAGTCCCCTGCGGGCACGCTCTCGCTACCAGGGACCCCTCCCAGCGGTTCTAAGCTCCGTCTTCGCTTTCGCTCGCCGATCGCTAAGA
>JAFYFK010000028.1 GCA_017543805.1 Bacillota bacterium
ACCAGATTCTCCATTACGGAGAACAGAGCGTCCATCATCGAGATATCGATGCGGCTGCCCTCTCCGGTCTTTTCCCTCTTGTACAAAGCCATCAGTATGCCTATGCAGAGGAAGGCGCCGGAATAGTTGTCGCCCATGGACGGCCCGATCTTGGTCGGCGGACTGTCCGGGAATCCGGTGATGCTCATCATGCCGCTCATGGCCTGAGCCACGATGTCGTAGGCAGGACGGTTTGCCAGCGGCCCGGTCAGTCCGAAGCCGCTTATCGAACCGTAGATTATGCGCGGGTTGATCTCCTTCATCTTCTCGTAAGAGAAGCCGAGGCGCTCCATTACTCCCACTTTATAGTTCTCGCAGACGACGTCGGCGGTCTTAAGAAGCCTTGTGAATATCTCCTTGCCTTCGTCAGTCTTGAGATTCAGCGTCATTCCCCTTTTGTTGCGGTTGACGTAGGAATAATAGCCGCTGTAATCGTTTTTCATGGGACCCCAGCCACGGGTCTGATCGCCCGCGCCCGGCAGTTCTATTTTGATCACCTCCGCGCCGTGGTCGGCGAGATTGAAGGTGCAGAAAGGCCCGCTGTAGGCCTGGGTCAGGTCCAGCACGCGGATGCCTTCAAGTGGTCTGTTTGACATGGGTCACCTCCGTCTATTCGCCGCTTTCGGCTCCCTCGCGGGTAAATACAACTTCGCCGTCGATCATGGTAAGGTCGACCTTCACTTTATAGAGATCGTTCTTGTCCATGACCGTAAGGTCTCTGTCGCAGACGATCATGTCCGCGAGCTTGCCGCGCTCTATGCTTCCCTTGATGTTCTCCTCGTAGGAAGCGTACGCTCCGTAGAGGGTCGCGACTTTAATAGCTTCCATGACAGTGATGCACTGCTTCTGGTTGCAGACGACGTTCCTTACACGGTCTATGCGGTTTACCGCGCCGTCAATGCACTCAAAACCGTAAGGGCCTGACGGGCAGTCGCTCTGGAGCGAAGGCTTCATTCCGGCGTCCAGCATGCTGCGCAGCGCGCCGAAGTAGTCGTTGCGCCTGCCGTAGAAACGCTCGTAGTTTGCGCCGTTCTTTGCCGGGATGCCGGCGTTGACCGACGGGCAGATGTTCATCTTTGCCATGCGGTCCACAAGATCCTGGTCGCAGAGAGTGCAGTGTTCTATCCTGTGGCGGCGCGCCTTGAAGGCTTCCTTGTCCGGGTCTTCCGCAAAGGCCTTTTCGTAGCCGTTGACCATGTATTCCACCGCTCCGTCACCGATAGCGTGCGCGGAGATCTGGACCTCTTCACGGTTGAGCATGCAGATATAATCCGCGACCTCGTCCCTCGTCCACGCCTTTTCGCGGGGCTTTGAGGGGTCGTGGTCATAGGGCTCTCTGGTGTAGCATGACGGTCCGGAGGAACCTCCGTCGATCATAAATTTGCTGGTTCCGATGCGGAAATATTCGTTTCCCAAGCCTGTCCGGAAGCCGAGAGCCGTAAAGTGCTCGTTGTCGGCCTTGGAGAAGGGCTTTCCGAAGATGCTGTGCAGCGCCATGTAGACACGCGGTTTAAAGACTCTGTCGTTGCAGAGCTTCTGCATAGTATGGAAGCAGATCTTATCCATGGCCCCCATATCCTGAATGGACGTAAGGCCCGCGGCGATCCACTGGTCATTCGCTATGCCCGCAGCCTTTTTAATATCGTCTTCGTTGTAGTCTACCTTGCTCCAGAGCAGGAAGTGCGTTACGCCGTAAAGACGCCCGGTAAGCTTGCCGTCGCGCACTTCAACATCACCGGGCGGATACTTCGAAGCGTCTTCCGCCGAGAAAATGCCAAGCTGCGCAAGCGCTTTGCTGTTGTACATGCACATGTGGCCGGAGCCTTCCATGCACATTACAGGGTTTTCCGGTGCCCAGGCATCCAGTTCCGGCAGCTCCGGGTCGCGTTTTTCAGCCAGGTTGGAGGGCTCATAGCCCCACATGGATATCCACCTGCCTGGCGCTTTGATCTTTATAGCCTCTTTTACAAGGGCTTCGATATCCGCAAAGGACGCGATGTCCGGGCCGAAAAGGCTGATCATGGGGGAATCTGCACCCTTGTTCAGCATTCCGAGAAGGAAGGGATGGATATGCGTGTCTATGAGTCCCGGCATAAGCGTCCGGCCCTTAAGGTCGTAAACTATGGTCTTTTCGTCGATGATCTTTTCAAGATCCTCATCGGTACCCACGAACACGATCTTATTTCCTTTTACACCTACGGCCTCCGCTATGTCATCGTTTGGGTTGACCGTGATCACTCTGCCGTTTTTGAAAGCAAAATCGACATAGGAAAAATCGAAATCCATAAGAAAAAACCTCATCTTTCGGTAGAAAACGGGAGAGCGGCAATGATCCGCTCTCCCGCAATTGTACGATAGGTCTGCTATTTCAGAGTCCCGGCGCGGAATGCCGCGAGGTCTTCCTGGAACTTAGGATCGGCAGCTTCCGGTCTCTGGAATTCCTTCTTGACCATCAGTGTGCCTGTACCGTAAGCACAGAGTACCGGCTCGGGCAGAACGTTTGCCGCGGAATCGGCAAGGCCGAGTTCCTTCCAGTTCTTTTCGAGCTCGATGACCTTGTGGGCCTCAAAGTGGCAGGTAAGAGAGGTATTGCCTACCTTCTCGATCCAGCCGGAGTACTCCATCCAGTCGCCCGCGTAAACCGGCGCGGTGTAACGCACTTCGGAATAGCCTACGAAAAGCGATTCGTCGCCGAAAAGCCTGATAGCGAGTTCTGTTCCGACATCGCCCCACTCGTTTACGATGTAAGCACCCTGTACGAGTTCGCCTGCATAGTGGGCTTCACCCGCGGACATACGATGTCTCAGAACTACCTTTGTACCAATCATGATTGATAAACCTCCTGAATTATTAATTGATGGGTCTGACTAGAAGCACTTGTCAAGGACATCCTTGTCAAGGCCGTTCTTGCCGGTGATGGCGCCAACTACGAAGTAGATGATGCCGCCTGCGAGCAGACCCCAGACAACTGCGTTCCAGCCGAGAGCCTTAACAGCCGGGTTGTAGTAGCAGAAGATGTAAACAGCTACAGCGCCGATAGCGGAAGCGGTAGCGGCAGCCGGGGTTCCCTTCCTCCAGAAGAGCCCGCCGACAAGGGGCCAGAAGAACGAGCATTCCAGACCGCCCATTGCGAACAGGTTGAGGAAGAAGATTATATCCGGCGGATCCATCGTGAAGATCATGGTGACGATACCGATGATGAAGGTGCAGATCATGGAGACCTTGGAGACGTTCTTGTTGTACTTCTCTACCTTTACGGGGTCGTCCTTTACGATGTAGTTTCTGTAGAGGTCCTTGATGATAGCTGCGGATGCGAGTATCAGCAGTGAGCTGACCGTTGACATTACAGCTGCCATCGGAGCTGCAAGGAAGATGCCTGCAATTCCTACCGGCATGATCTTCTGAATGATGTACGGTACGAAGTAGTCGGATGTCGGCAGGTTTGCGGTGTCTACCAGAGCGCCTGCCCAGGCGCCTGCGAGGTGCATACCAACGATTACGAAGGAGCAGGTGATGGCGCCGATCCACATTGCCTTATGCAGTTCCTTGGTGTTCTTGAAGCCCATCGCGCGGACTGCGGTCTGAGGAAGACCGATAGTACCGAAGCCTACCAGTACCCAGAATGAAAGCAGGCTCTGCGGTTTATACTTCGCAAACAGGTTGTCATATACATCGGGCAGGTTCTGAGCCATACCGGCATCGATTCCGGCAAGGCCGCCGCCGGCCTTCAGTACGAAGAAGATCATCAGGAAAGTACCGAGGCACATTACCAGACCCTGAATGGTATCGGTAATTACAACTGCGGTAAATCCGCCGAATGATGTGTAAGCGATAACTACGATCGCGAATATTACGAGGGAGATCTTGAAATCAAGTCCTGTAATGGAAGCGATCAGGGTTGCGCCGCCGGTGAACTGGGAGACCATCTGCGCGATGAAGAACGCAACCATCAGCAGCGAGCAGACGATTACGAGTACATCGCTCTTATAACGGGCTCTGAGATAACCTGCAACGGTTACTGCGCCGGTACGGCGGGAAACGAGTGCGAATTTGTTACCGAGAACACCCAGTACCAGGAATGTTACGGGAACCTGTACAGCTGCTACCCAGGCCTGTGCATAGCCGTAGGTCAGACCTGCAGCACCAGGTCCGGAAACGAACGAGGATACCGAGGTGTAGGTTGCCATGGTGGTCATCGCGAGTACAAGGCCGCTCATGCCGCGCCCGCCGATAAAGTATTTCTTTTCGTCGCTGAGGGTGCTGACCTTGTCCTGTTTCTTGGACATGTACATACCGATAGCGACATTGGCAACCAGATAGATGATGAGGATTACGAGCATAGTTACCTGATTACCTGTCATTTTACTTGCCCTCCTCTACTTCTTCGTCGTAGTCAAAGTCTACGAAAACTTTCTTCATGAGCCACCAGACGCCGACAAGAGCGATGATGATGTTTCCGAAGACGGATACGCTGAACCACGCAGGCATCCCGAGGAAATACGCACCACTGCCATTGAGGGCGAAGCCGGTGATCACGTGCCACAGCATGCAGATCAGGGTTACCAGAAGGGTAGCCTTGATCTCCTTAACACACTGTGCGTGTTTCTCTTCGCGTGTTGTCGGTTTCAATTAATTTTCCTCCTTTTTTAATTGGCCCCAAACTTAAATAAGTTCTTATGAAACTTATATCCCTAAACGGCCCGCGGATTTTATGGCCTGCACATAAACCAAAAAACCCCGCAGACCGATGCAGGTCAATGCAACGGTCTTGACCGGGGAGTTCACACTTATTCTTTATTACACGAAGACAACAGATACAATTAACGTACTATCCTAAAGGATCGTTATGATTGCCCTGCTTCCTTATTTACTCCTTCGCATAAGAAAGTCAAAGTTCAGTGCGGATTCCCCGAGATACAATGCATTCGTTAAAAATGTCTGGAATGATTTCGCTATTTAGTTATTGCGCGGTAATGCTGTGCCGCATTTAAGGCACTGACACTCCTTTAACGTAATATTAACTTAATACTAATTTGTTGTCAATTAGGTAAAGTGGGAAAATATAACAAAACTGGTTGGTTTAAAAAAGTTTCCTTACCTCGCTAGAGCATCGCTTTCATAGACATAATATACTCGTACCAGGCAAGGAATTCCGGCCCGAGCCTTGTCACGAGGAGCTTTGCGCTTTCCGCGTCCGAAGCCGGGCAGCACAGGCACTGCTGGGCGATCTGATACTTTACCGCCGTGCTGAATCTCGCGATATCCTCGTCGCTGTAATTGCCCAGCGACGCCAGCTCGTGACGGGCAGCGAAAAAGCGTATGAACGCCTCGGCGGCGTCCCTTCCGACGATCGGCGCCAGAAGCGAAAAATCGTTTCCGGACGAATACAGCGCTTTGGAGACCATTTCCCAGCGTCTCGGATCCGCGTTGCTCTCGGTGCCCGTGTAAGGTGTTCTCAGGTACAGGCTGTTATTCGCCAGGAACTCGAGCACGTACGGGTTGATCCTGTTTCTGACAGCCCAGGGCATCCAGTTTTCGAGAGTCGTATGAATGTATATGTGGGCAAATCTTCCGAACAGCGGCTCCGCAAGGTCGTGCGAGACCGTGGATTCCGAGCGGTCGTTTCCGGCGGCGACTATGCGCGCGTTTTCCGGCAGCGGCCAGCGGTTGTTTACAAAGCGTCCGAGGACTATCTTGAAGATTATGGACTGCGTCTGCTTGGTGGCGTTCGTCAGCTCGTCGAAGAAAAGAATGTGAAGCTTTCCGTCCTCGCATATCCTTTCGAGCATTACGAGCCATGCCGGCTTTATGTCTATTATCTCTTTTGTCGTCTCGTTATATATCGCCCTGCCGTTGATCGTCTCGGGAGTCTCATTAACGAGCTCTATGTCCAGGCACTGCGGATCTATCTCCTTAACGCGGTCGCTCTTACCATCGCCGGAAAGTCCATGAATAAATACCGGTATCCCCGCCTCGACATAGCTGCGTATGAGGCTGAGCTCGTCATGCTCCCCGATGCGGTAATCATCGCCGCTCTTGATCTTGATGCTGCTCTCCTGCAGGAGCTCCTTCATAAAGTCTCCGAGAAGATAGTTTTCGGCTTCCGCCCTGCTCAGCCCCGCAAAGAGTACATTGCAGCAGACGAGCGCCGATTTTTCCCTGTCATAGATCCAGCGCACCGGGCGCAGCTCGATGAACACTTCCTCCCCGCCGATCGCCAGCGTTCCGTCGGAGAATTTTATATATCCGTTTGAGCTGCCCTCTTTTACCCTGAGGCATACGATAAGCTTGGCGCCGAGGCCGTAAACGGGATATTCCTCTCCGCAAATCGTGAAATGCTCGCCGGTCTCCGTCAGATTCCCGGCGCGGTATTCTCTTTCAGCCATCTGCCGCAGGGTCGAGTCCAGGATGGCGAACGGAAAACGCCCGAGCTCGGCGGTGACTGTACGGCCGGTCTTTTTGGCGTTCTGAAGCTTTTTCTCGTCTCCGGCGTCGAGCTTAATGGCCGGGCGCACTCCGCACTGGGCGCATGTCTCGTTGCGGCCGAAGCGGTCTATGCTCTCGTTTCCCGAGATGTAGTAGTTCATCCCGACGCCGTCGTCAACAGTGAAGCCGTCGTCAACAATGCTTATGACCGCAAGGTCCGTCGGAGCGGCGACCATGGTCTTTTCGGAAAGATAATCAGGTGATAAGAAAATCGGTTTCAACTGTTTCGTCCTCCTCGGATTCGTTAAGATAAATGACTCTTCCACCGCTCGGATGGATCGACGGCGCTCCGTAAACGATCCATATGGCGTCGCAGCGGCGCTCGGGCATCTCGGCGTAGCCGTCGGTAAAGATGATCTGGTTTTCCGCGTCTCCGGTAAACGAGTTTACCGCAACGTTGAAATTTGTTCCGCCGCCGCCTTTAAGCTCCAGGTCTTCAATGTCCTGTTCGCTTTGTATTTCATGAAAACCATAAAATTTCGTGTCAAAGCAGCCTACGACCAGCAGAGAGTCCCTGAGCAGGGCTTTGACTCCGCGTATAAAGGCCCTGAGCTGCTCATGATCAACGGAACCGCTCGTATCTATCAGCACCTCGGAGCGGGCGACTGGATACGAAAGGAATTCATATCCAAGTACTCCGTCGCGGATCTTTGTGCCTGGGAACCAGTCAAAATCGAGCTGGAGGCTCGGCTCGAGCATATCCCTCAGCCCGGCCACCGCCTTAGCCACACCCCAGGCGTCTGCCGAACGGTCCTGCCCGCCGTAGTGGTCTCCGGCTTTCTGCGGGTCGCTCTTCTGCCGCTTGTCCTTCGGGACCGCTATTGGGACCTCCTCTTTGCCGTCGTCGCCGTTGGCGATAAGATCGGCATACAGATCCTCAGCGCTGCAGATGTCGGCGAAAGGCGAGGCGAGCTCGCCAGGAGGCAGTTCGAAACCGTCGTCGCGCAGCATGGAGTTGACGAGCATGTCGGTCGCCTTCTTCCACACGGCGCTTTTTCTGCCCTGACCTCTCGCGAAATGGCTGAGCTGCAGATGGAGCACCTGCTGGGCAACATAAAATTCCCGGGCGTCCGGAGAACAGCTGTCCATAAAGTCTCCGTTGTAGAAGATCGTCCGCCCGTTATTGTCTATTTTCCTGATATCCGGC
>JAFYFK010000239.1 GCA_017543805.1 Bacillota bacterium
AAGCTTTCCGATAATATCAAATTCCGGAATTATTCTCGTAGCCTTGGCTTCTATGCGCCAGATCAGCTCGGGGTCAAGAACCTCGGGGCAGAGACCCGGACCGTCAAAAATGAACACCCGGGTCAGCGCTTCAAGAGCGCCGTCAGAGAGATGGCAGGCCGCGTAGAGCGCCAGGTTTCCTCCCTTGGAGTGACCTCCGATATAATTTGCCTTTCCGTCTTCGATATGCTGCTCGCAGTAGACCTGCGCCAGTTCCTGAGCGGTAGTCCTGGTGAAGGCGATCATAAAGTCTTCCTTCCATCCGGCCAGCGAGCTGTCCGTGCCGCGCAGCGCAAGGAAGTTGAAATCCGGGCAGCGGAACACCATCGCGGCAAACTGCAGCGGGACTGAAGGATCCAGGATATCCACAATATTGGTGATCTCAAGATCCCCGAAACGCTTCGACTTTACGGCTTGCTCAAGCACAGCGTTATAACCCATGTCCTCGCCTGTTATGCGTATGGGCAGAGGCTCCGATTCGATCCTCCAGGCGCAGTCTCCGAGCCTGACGGTCTTTATTTTTACCGCGTCAGGGAAAGCCTGGGTAAAGTCATAATATGACAGCAGGCTGAGCACAAGCGCGTCCAGCTCATTAAAAGGATATGCCTCAAACGAAAGGTCTCCCATCCAGCCAATGTAGTCATAGAGCCGGTCGAAGGGTTTTAGGTACGGCACCGCGCCTGCCACAGCCGGCAGTGCGCTTTTCACTTTGCTTTCTATTTTGTTTTTTGTTTCTTTTGCTTTGCCCATCGTCACTGATAAAACAAAAGTCCGACAAGCGCCGGACTTTTGTACGTCACATTAAAGCGTTTTTACATTTCTCCGTCGTCGATAGAATCGTCGTGCTGCAGCAGATGCAGGCGCTTTAACTGGCGCGCGTCACAGCTGGCGTCGTGTGAAGCGCCGAGGTCCAACAGGCCCTCTCCGCTCTTCCATGCGCGGCGCTCAGCGCGGAGCTGCCTGGCAAGCCAGTCGTGCTGACGGTCCTCGATAAGGGCCGACATGCCGTCGCGATTCTCACCCGCGCGCAGCTGGGCTATGCTCACATGCTGGGCGGAAGTATTGTAATTTGACGGGTTGACCGCGTACCGCTCCGCATAGTTTTCAGTTTCCTCACGGAGGCGCTGCGCAGCCGCGACGCTTTTCGATACTGCGGGCGGCATGCGGAACTGCGGCACATTGCCGCGGCTCTCGGCTCTGGAGATGGTCTCCCTCTGAGCCATATTGTCAGCGGAGGGTATTATGGGCTTTTTTGCAGCCTTTATCATGCCCTTCCGCTTTTTAGATCTTACAATAAAGATAATGATGATTATCCAAAATATAAGACCAGAGAAAACATCCGAGTCCATGGAAATTCTCCTTTATTCTTTGCGGACAGCCTCGGTAACAGCAGTCAGAGTACCTGCAAGGTTTGCGATCTCGGACGGTACGATGATCTTGGTCGACTGTCCGTTGGCCATGGTCTCAGCGGCTTCAAACGATCTGAGAGCAAGATACTTCTGGGAAGGATCGGCCTCGTTGATAAGGCGGATAGCCTCTGCCTTGGCCTTCTGAACAGCCAGCAGAGCCTCGGCTTCGCCCTGTGCCTCGCGGATCTTCTGCTCCTTGGCAGCGTCTGCGCGGAGGATCGCGGCTTCCTTTTCACCTTCTGCGAGGGTGATCGCGGACTGCTTCTTACCTTCTGCGGTAAGGATGGCTTCTCTCTTTTCACGCTCAGCCTTCATCTGCTTTTCCATTGCGTCCTGAATGGATCTCGGCGGCTGAATGTTCTTAACCTCTACACGGTTGACCTTGATGCCCCACTTGTCGGTAGCTTCGTCCAGGATGACGGTGATCTTGGAGTTGATCTCGTCACGGGAGGTCAGCGTTTCGTCGAGGGTCATGGAACCGATTATGTTACGGAGAGTCGTCGCGGACAGGTTCTCGATAGCCGCGATAGGTCTTTCAACGCCGTACGCGAAGCTCTTCGGGTCGAAGATCGCGAAGAATACGACGGAGTCGACCATCATGGTTACGTTATCCTTGGTGATAACGGGCTGCGGCTCGAAGTCCGCCACCTGCTCCTTGAGCGAAACTCTCTTGACTATTCTGTACACTACAGGGATCTTGAAGTGAAGGCCCGCGTTCCAGGTCTCCTTGTACTGTCCGAAGGCTTCGACGATCCACGCGTTTGCCTGCGGGACGATCTTGATGCAGTTCAGCGCTATAAGCACCAGAATTGCGAGAATAATGATCGGTGTTAATACAGCAAATACTCCGCCCATAATAAATACCCCTTTCTATAGGAAATACCACCAGTTGCTGACTCCACAGAGTCTTGTAAGAATAAAATTGACGATTGCGACCATAGGTCTTGATATGAGCATGCTCGGTATGTTGAGCAGTATCATAAACATAAGTATCATAAAGCTGTACTGGCGCACAAAACTGTAAAAGCGCGTATTGTACAGGTTGAATATGTCCGTGATCACCCCGAATCCGTCGAGCGGCGGCACCGGCAGCAGGTTGAAGAGCATCAGGGAGATGTTGATTATGACTATCTCCACTATGACGTAGCCGATCGCCGTCCCAACCGATGTGGTCATAAGGCCTGAAGCGGCTGTGGTCAGGATCTTTAGTATGAACCCGGCGGCGACCGCGACTATGAGGTTCATCGTGACCCCGGCAAGCCCCACCAGTATGCTGTCTCTGCGGCGTTCGCGGAAGTTGAGCGGGTTGATCATTACCGGCTTGCCCCAGCCGAAGTGTATGAACACCAGCGAGATGAGTCCGAACGGGTCGATGTGCGCCCTGGGGTCAAGCGTGACCCTCCCCTGGTAGACAGGGGTGTTGTCCCCGCAGAGCTGAGCCACCTTGGCGTGGCCGAACTCGTGGAAGGACAGGCCGACGACGATCGCCGGAAGGATCAGCACCGTGTCCATGATCCAGTCCAGAAGGCCGCTCGGGCCGTTGTACAGCATCGCGCGGATAGGCCCTTCGTAGAGAAGGATCATGATCAATATGAATAATGTGGGATTACCCTGAAATCTTCTCGATGTCAAACCTCATTAATAATTGTTGATTAATTATATCATACCCAAACAATGTAATAAAGTTGTGAAAAACATGTGTTATTTGACCTTATTCTGTTTCTTTAAGCAAAATAAGCCCGTTTTTCCCAAGCTCGTAAACCTTGTCGCAGACCTCGCGTATAAAGCGCCTGTCGTGTGACACGCTGATGACGGCTCCGGGGAAATTCCTGAGCATGCGCCGTATGACCGGCCCGGAGAGCGGAGAGAAATTGCGGGTCGGTTCGTCGAGGATCAGCACGTTGGCGCCGGAGGTATTCATCCGCAGCAGAAAGATCTTTGCCTGCTGGCCTCCGGACAGCTCGCCGGTCGGATGTTCCATCTCGGCCGTGGTGAAGCGCAGCGCGCCGAGGAATTCACGGACCATAGTGCGCTCTGCAGCGTCTCCGCGCATGCAGATGTTCTCGACCGGAGTCTTTGCCATATCAAGCAGATCCGCGTAATCCTGCGGCATGTAGACCGCGCGGATGTCCGTGCGCGGCAGCAGTTCCGCTGCTATCCGGCGGAGCAGAGTGGTCTTTCCGCAGCCGTTTGCCCCGACTATGCAGATCTTCTCGGGACCGCGCACCAGCAGTTCAATGTTCTCCGCAAGCAATCTGCTGCTTTCCGAAGCCTGACTGTCCGCTCCGTCCGGATCCGGCGTCCGCAGCTCGGCAAGCCTGAAGTCAAGCACTGTCTTGCCCGCAGCCAGAGGTATCGCCTCCGTGCGGAGCTTAAAATCAATGGCGTTCTCGAAGACCGGTTTCTGAGTCATCTTCGCGTCCTCTTTGGCAAAACGCTTTTCCATGGATTTGACGGTGTGCATTTTGTCTTTCAGGTTTCTGGCAGCCTGCATCGGGTCCGGCATGTCTTTTCCCGCGTGATTGACCGTGACCTGCGCGCGGGCAACGCTCTGCAGGATACGTCTGTACTTCTCATCACGCTTACGCTTTTCACGAAGGTCGCTCTGGGCCTGCTGCGCCTGCTTTTCCATGGCTGCCGAGCGGCGTTTAATGTATTCGGCATAGGAGACCCGCGCAACGGTATGCCGGCACTCCTGTTTTCTGTGCAGCATTTCGAGGTGCAGCACGCAGTTTGCCGTCTGCTCGATCAGCACCTCGTCGTGGGAAATGAAAAGCACAGCGCCGCGGAAAGAGTTTATAAACCGTTCCAGCCACCTGAGCGTCTCTATGTCAAGATCGTTGGACGGCTCATCGAGAAGCAGGACCGTCGGATCCGTCAGCAGGAGCCGGAGCAGCTGAGTCTTGACTTTTTCGCCGCCTGAGAGCTGCCACATCAGTTCCGCGCCGTAATAGTGTTCTTTGGGAAGCCCCAGCTGTTTTGCAAGCGCGGCAAGTTCAGCGGGATTCTTCTCCCAGAACGCCGGTTCTGCGGAAAAATAATCATAGATACTCATCGACGCCGCATCTTCCGGAAGCGACTGCGGCAGCCATGCCAGCCTCTCCCTCCCGGTCATGCGCTCCCCGCTGGCTTCTGCGTAATCCTCGACCAGCGCCGGGTCGTATATCCAGCGCAGCAGAGTCGATTTGCCGTTTCCCTCCTCTCCGATGACGACCATCCTGTCGCCCGGATTCAGCACAAACGACACATCCTTCATTATCGTCCGGAGGTCCTTTTTATGTATAATTGTCACATTCTTTATCTGCAGCATATATTTCCTTTCCGGGAATAAAAAGACCCGTCCCGGCCGGAACGGATCGCGTAAACGCCTGGAGCGCGCGGAGCAGCCAACGTAAAACCGCCGCGCAAAAGATCAGCCGCATAATAAAACAGCCGCTGGAGGCGCTTGGAATCGTTCCGGCACAGGCAAATTCAGGAGCCTTCGGCCCCTGCTGATCAGGCATCGCGCCCGTCAGATAACCTTTACCAAACGATCCTTACTTGCGCATCTTTCCTCCTTGTGACTGCTGAAATACATCTTTTTATTATTATGCCCTGCCGGCAGGGTTTCTGTCAAGAACGGCAGCGCTTCCGGGTGGAAAGTTTTTAAAATCAGTATTGACTCTTACGTAACGTCATAGTTTATTATTGAATTACAGCAAAGGAGATCCGTACTATGATGACAGTGCACGAAGTCAGCCGGCTGACGGGAATAAGCATCAGGACGCTGCAGTATTACGACAATATCGGGCTGCTGAGCCCCTCCGGACGCAGCGGTTCCGGATACAGGCTTTACGATGATAAAAATCTTGAACTACTGCAGCAAATACTGCTGTTCAGGGAACTTGAATTTCCGCTGAAGGAAATAAAACAGATCATTAAAAGTTCTGATTATGACAAAACCAGAGCCCTGAAGCAGCAGATAAAACTGCTCGAGCTCAGGAGAGAGCATATCGACGGTCTTCTTGATCTTGCGGTAAAGAGTTTAAATAAAGAGGGTGACATTATGGATTTTAAGGCATTTGACAACAGCAAACTCGAACAGTACGCGGCCGAAGCCAGAAAAAGCTGGGGCGGCACAAAGGAATATAAAGAGTTCGAAGAAAAGAATATCAGCGCGGAAGAGCACAAAGAGCTCGCCGGCCGTATGATGGCCATATTTGCCGAATTCGGGGCAGTCAAGGACGGAGCGCCGGATTCGGCGGAGGCCGCGGCGATCGTAAGAAAACTGCAGGACTTTATCTCCGCGCATTATTACAAATGCAGCGACGAGGTCCTCGCCGGCCTCGGGAAGATGTACGGCTCCGGCGGCGATTTTACAGCAAACATCAATGCGGCAGCCGGTGACGGGATCGCGGAATTCGCGTCAAAGGCAATCGAAGCTTACTGCAGAAAGTAAAAGAAACGCCGGACGGGTCGGGCCGTCCGGCGTTTTATTTTCATCTGAAACAATGCTCAGTCAGATCCGCAGAGTTCGCCGTACAGGCTGAAGGTCTGGGCTTTGACGATCTTTACTGGAACGATCTGCCCGACCAGCGACGGATCTCCGGGAAGATCAACGACCTTACCCTGTTCCGTGCGGCCTGTAAGCATGGACGCGTCGGTCTTGCTTGGGCCTTCGACGAGCACCGGAAGAACAGCGTCCTGAAGTTCCCTGCTCTTCTCTTCCTGTATCCCGTGCAGGACGTCCATAAGACGGTCGAAGCGCTCATGACATACAGCGTCAGGGACCTGTTCCATCTTCGCGGCAGGCGTGCCGGGACGCGGGGAATAGATAAATGTAAACGCGGAGTCGAAGCGGACTTCCCTCACAAGCCTCAGAGTTTCCTCAAAATCCTCCTCGGTCTCGCCGGGGAATCCGACTATCAGATCCGTTGTGATGGCGATCTCCGGACAGGCTGCACGCAGTTTGTCTACAATGCGTAGAAAATCATCGTGCGTATAGTGACGGTTCATACGGCGCAGCACATCGTCGCTTCCCGACTGCACAGGAAGATGGATCATGCGGCAAAGGTTTTTGCATTCGGCAAAGCACTTTACAAGATCGTCCGAAACATCTTTGGGATGGGACGACATAAAGCGTATGCGCTCTATCCCTTCTATTTTGTCGACCTCCCTCAGCAGGGCGGCAAAATCCGGACCGGAGGCGTCGTCTCCTATGTAATAGCCCGCGCCTTCCAGCCTTGAGCGCCCGTAGGAATTGACGTTCTGGCCGAGCAGCATTATCTCCTTTACGCCGTCGGCAGCCAGCGCGCGGCATTCCGCCAGGACGTCTCCGGGCCTTCTGCTGCGTTCGCGCCCGCGGGTGTAAGGTACTATGCAGTAGGTGCAGAAATTGTTGCAGCCGTCCATAATGTTGACGAATGCCTTGAACGGAAACTCCCTGGCTGAAGGAAGGTTTTCGGCTATCTCCCCGCCGTTCTCGACTATCTCCTCTACGCGTTTGTGACCCGGGATCCTTGCTCTCTCAAACAGTTCCGGGAACGCCTCGATGTTCTGCGTTCCGAAGATAAGGTCGACCCAGGGGTAGCGCTTTTTGATATTATTCCTGACGATCTCCTGCTGCATCATGCAGCCGCAGAGCGCCACGACCTTTTCCGGGTCCGCTTCCTTGCCGTGCTTAAGCTGGCCGAGCACCCCGTAAAAGCGCTTGTCGGCGTTGTCGCGCACGCTGCAGGTATTGAGGATGACCACGTCGGATGCCTTGGGATCCTCAGAGTGGACGTATCCCATCTCCTCGAGCATGCCTGCCAGAGTCTCGCTGTCGCGCTCGTTCATCTGGCATCCGAAGGTAATAATGTTGTAAGTTTTTTCGTTCATATCGTTCCCGGCAGTTTTACACGGACTTCCGATGAGCGCCGCCTATTTATCCTTTTTCTTAAAATTCACCTTTGGCTCTTCGCCCTTAAATATCCGCTTAATGTTCGGCCAATGCTTTATTATCACTATCAGGGCCAGCAC
Organism: Bacillota bacterium; assembly: GCA_017543805.1. Lineage (GTDB taxonomy): Bacteria > Bacillota > Clostridia > Peptostreptococcales > Anaerovoracaceae > RGIG7041. Next base: position 7,449 of record JAFYFK010000239.1, read on the forward strand.
CGCAACATACGGGACAAAGCCCGGAACCAGCTTCCATGCAAGAAAAGGCGCGGCGATCGCCCCGACTATCGAGCCGGGCGACACTCTCTGCGTCGCGAACATCACCGCCAGCGCAACCGCAAGAGCCAGAAGCCCCAGCCGCCAGTCGACCGTAAGAAGGACTCCGAGCGCCGTGGCAATGCCCTTGCCGCCCTTAAAGCCCCAGACCGCAGGCCAGATGTGGCCGACCACTACCATAACAGCCGCCGCGTATGCGCCTGTGCTGCCATAAAGCGCGCGGCCTATAAGCACAGCCGCGACGCCCTTAAGCACGTCCACGAGCAGCGTAGCGACAGCCCATCCCGTGCCGTAGCTTCGCAGCACATTGGTAGTCCCGGCGTTGCCGCTCCCGTGCTTTCTTATGTCGTCGCCCCTGAGCCTGCTGAGGATCATCGCTCCGGAGAGGTTGCCCAGCAGATAGGCGATCAGTATCGAAAGAATAAGCGGAGTGTTGATCATTCGT
>JAFYFK010000240.1 GCA_017543805.1 Bacillota bacterium
CGCACTTGAACACGGCGCGGCAGGCGACCTCGATCTTGCCGTAACCCACGTCTCCACAGAGCAGCCTGTCCATGGCCTTCTCGCTCTCCATATCCTTTTTTATCTCTTCGGTGCAGCGAAGCTGGTCCTCAGTTTCCGCGTACGGGAAGGCGTCCTCGAATTCCTTCTGCCATGTCGAATCAGCCCCGAAGCGGTATCCGGGCGTGACCGCCCGCTCCGCGGAAAGCTTAAGGAACTCCTCCGCCATATCCCTGATGGCGGCCTTTGCCCTGGCTTTGGTCTTCTGCCAGTCACCGCCGGAGAGCCCGTTTATCTTAGGCTCAGCGCCATCGCTCCCGACGAATTTCTGTATGGATTCCATCTGGTCCACGGGAACGAAGAGCACATCCTTGCCGGCGTACTCTATGCGCAGGTAATCCCTTACGCTTCCGTGGATATCCATCTTTTCTACGCCGGCGAAGCGCCCGACTCCGTGAGCCTCGTGGACAACGTAATCGCCCTTGCGGAGATCAGTAAACACCTTGATGGGAGCGCCTTTGCGCTTCCTTGAACGGCGCCTGCGGATATTCGGGAACATATCCGTCTCGGAGATCCAGACCCGCTTGGTGTCCGGAAGCTCTGTGCCGGAGGATATGCTGCCCTCCTTAAGTTCCACCTTGCCCTTAAGGCCTATCCTGTCGATAAGCTCGGAAAGATTGATCAGCCTGTCCTGCGAAGAACAGACGAGCGTAACGTCGTAACCGCTGCCGACATAGCGCTTCAGTTCCGCCTCCAGCACATCAAGGCGCCCGTTGAAGGCCGGAGCCTGGCGAGACGCGATGTGGCTGAGCTCGTCCAGCCTGTCGGTGAACGGTATCTGCTGCGCGAAAGGCGTAAAGTAATAGACTGTGATATCGTCAGGCAACTGGTTGACGTTTTCGAGTATTCCGTCAACATTCCTGTCTTTTATTTCTTCAGCGATGCGGCTCGGATCCTCAATTATGACAAAATCAAAGCCGCGCAGGATGTCCCAGACGTGAGCGGGCTCCGGGTAGAAATATGTCATAAAACGCTCAAGATACTGGTGGTTTATCCCTTCGTCTATGCACTCAAAGATAAAATCCCGTTCTTCTTCCGTTATGTCCGGGTCTTCGGAGATCCTTTTCCTTGCGCGCGCAAAGGCCTCCTCATCATCCAGGAGAATGCGCGCGGGATAAACGGTCTTGCTGTTTATGTTCTCCAGCGAGCGCTGGGTCATGTGGTCATATACGCGTATGGAATCTATCTCGGTATCGAATAGCTCGACCCTCACGGGCTCCGCGTCGCCGGGCATATAGACATCGATTATGTCTCCCCTTACCGCGAACTGCCCCGGAGCTTCGGCCGTAGCCGAACGCTCGTAGCCGAGCCTCACAAGGGCGGCGATAAGTTCCGAACGCTCGGTCTCCCCGCCGATCTCAAGACGCAGGACGTCTTTAAGGAACACGTCCGCGGGAGGCAGAGGCTTCAAAGCCCCCATAACGGGCGCGACGACTATTCCCGCTTCATCCTCCGCGAGCAGCTTAAAAGCGCCGAGCCTCGCAGCGAGGACCTCGGCAGAACGCGCCTCAAACCGGAGGATGCTCTGCTCTTCGTCGGGCAGCACGGCCACTTTGCAGGGAGCAAAAAAAGAAAGGTCAGAGGCGATGCGCCTGGCCCTTCCGTACGAAGCCGTGATTATCAGCCCGTGACCGCCGCCGGATGCGATCTCCCCTGCGACCGGCGCAGTCCGGATATCCGATATTCCTGTTATATTAACTATTCTCGCCATTTTCGGTCTTCTTGGTGTTGTAAACGTTCATGGTCCTGTCTATGCCGTCCCGGACAAAGCTCTCGCATGCCTCGGCGGCGCGTTCTACGGCCTCCCGGACGAGTTTTTTCTCGTTTTCGGGTATCCGCATCAAAACGTATCTTTCGAGCGGGATAACGCCGTTTTTCCCTTCCCCTATGCGTATCCTGGGGAAGCGGTCCGTCTGCAGCTGATATATGACCGAGCGCATGCCGTTATGCGTCCCGGCGCTTCCGAAGGGACGTATGCGTATGGTGCCGGGCTCAAGGTCTATGTCGTCGTAGACGACTAAAAGATGGGACGGATCCTCCTTGTAGAACTCCATTATCGGACGGAGGGCTTCGCCGCTGAGGTTCATGTAGGTCTGGGGCTTAACGAGCACGACTTTTTCAGTGCCGATGCGCCCCTCGCCTATAAGAGCCCTGAATTTTAACTTGTTGACGGATATCCCTAAACGCGACGAAAGCACATCGAGGGTCATAAAACCCAGGTTGTGCCTCGTGCTTTCATAATCTTTTCCGGGATTGCCAAGTCCGCAGATAATGTACATCTAGTCGCTTTATTCCTCAAACAGCGGGCTGATAGGATCGTTGGTGTAGATGCGGATCATAGTCTCGGCAAAGAGCGGGGCTACGGAGAGCACCTTGATCTTGTCTATCTTCTTTTCCGGCGGAAGAGGAATGGTATTGAGGATAACAAGCTCTTCTATCGCGGAATCCTGAATGCGCTGGATGGCCGGGCCGGAGAGCACCGGGTGCGTAGCGCAGGCGTAAACATGCTTCGCTCCCATGCGGGCGAGCGCGTTTGCCGCGTTGCAGATAGTGCCGGCGGTGTCGATCATGTCGTCGACGAGTATGCAGTTCTTGCCCTCGACTTCGCCTATTACGTTCATTATCTCGGAGACGTTTGCCTTGGGGCGGCGCTTGTCGATAATGGCTATCGGGCAGTCGAACGGATGGGCAAAGTTTCTGGCCCTTGTGGCGCTGCCGTGGTCCGGCGAAACGATGACAAGGTCGTCGAGTTCTTTTTCTCTGAAGTATTTGATAAGTATGGGCGCGCCTACCAGATGGTCCACGGGTACATCGAAGTATCCCTGTATCTGGGCTGCGTGAAGGTCCATGGTGACTACGCGGTCGGCGCCCGCGGCGACCAGGATGTCAGCTACGAGCTTTGCCGTGATCGGATCTCTCGGCTTTGCCTTTCTGTCCTGACGCGCGTAGCCGTAGTAAGGGATGACGGCATTGATGCGGCCTGCCGACGCGCGCTTCATGGCGTCGATCATTATGCACAGTTCCATCAGGTTGTCGTTTACGGGATCGCTTGTAGACTGGATGATGTAGATGTCCAGACCTCTGACGGAATCATACAGACTTACGGAGATCTCGCCGTCGCTGAACTTTCCTACCGACGCGTTTCCGAGAGTCTTTCCCATGATGCCCGCTATCTCCTCAGCGAGCTCGGGGTGACTGTTTCCTGCAAAGATCCTGTAATCAGCAAAACTGCCCTGTTTCATAATTCTTTCCTTTCGTCCTTCCTGTAACCTGAGCACTTCAGTATATCATAAAAGATATGACGTTTGTAAAAAATCTTAATGTCCGTATAAATGATTTATATTCTCGGATTGATCTCAAAACGGATGCCGTCCGGAGACTCGTTCATGTAGATCAGCGGATAGCGGTCTGAGCTTTCCTCCAGCCACTCTTTTCCGGCCGCGATGACCACTCCCACGCCCGCGGAGCGCGCCCCGAATTCGTAGAGCATATCCTCTATGCCCTTTATGCTGCCGCCGCCGTGCATGTAGTCGTCGATTATTATAGCCCTGGTCCCGGGCTTTACGGCCCTCTTGGAAAGGCTCATCTTCTGGAATCTGTCGTTGGATCCGGAGAAGAAGTTTATGCTGAGCGTGGGGCCGTCGGAGACCAGCGTCTCGCGGCGTATGACCACAAGAGGAAGATGAAGCATCTCAGCGGTAAATCCGGCAACCGAAATGCCCTTTGCCTCAACAGTGATGACGAAATCTGCCTCGGTAGAGGCAAAATGCTTGGCGAAGATCTCCGCAGCTCCCCTGCTGAGCTCCGGGCTGAACATGATGTCGGAGGTGTAGAGTATGTCTCCGCCTATCTGCCTGTCCGGCTCCTCAAGCATGGTCTTTATTTTCGTAAGCACCTGTAGCGCGCGTTCGTCCGATATATACGGCACGTAACGGACTCCGCCCTTGGATCCGGAAGTGGTCTCGACATAGCCGTAACCGGCGGTGTCCATAGCGGAGCGGATCAGCTTTATATCCTCGCTGACGCTGGATTTAGCGCATTTGAAGAGTTCCGCAAAGTAACCGAGCGGGTAGTCCCTGTTGGGATTTTCTGTCAATATCTGCATTATCACGCAGGCTCGTTCGGATTTTTTCAATGTAATTACCTCTTGAGGATCTTGTCCCCCACTTTGTAGATGTCGCCCGCGCCCATGGTGAGCACGACATCGTCTGCGCCGGCGTTATTCAGGACGAACTGCGCCATATCGTCGAAATCGGGTATAAAGTAGACTTCCTTGCCGGGATGCCTTTCCTTGATAGCCTCCATAAGCTTTCTGGAGGAGAGCTTATAGATGTTCTTTTCCCTTGCGGCGTAGATCTCTGCCAGCATTACGACGTCAGCGTCGTCAAACGCGTCCGCGAACTGGTCGAACAGCGCCATCACCCTGGTATATGTGTGCGGCTGGAACAGGCACCACACCTTGCGGTGAGGAAGGTTCTGGGCTGCAGCGAGAGTAGCCTTTATCTCCGTCGGATGGTGGGCGTAGTCGTCGATGACGGTTATGCCTTCAGGAGTCTTTCCGACCAGGTCAAATCGCCTCTGTGTGCCGGAGAACTGTTCGAGGGTCGATTTGATGACCTCAAACGGCACGCCGAGCTCCAGGCAGGCCGCCGCCGCGGCAAGGCTGTTGGCAACGTTGTGCTCTCCGGGAACGTTGAGCTGCATATGGCTGAGGAATTCTCCCCTGCGGTACATATCGTAGGAGACCTTGCCCTCTCTGTCGAAAGCGATATTCTTCGGGTAGAAATCGCTCGTCTCGTTGAAGCCGAAGGTCAGCACGCGGCAGTCGAGCTTGTCGATTATGGACTTAACGAACGGGTTGGCGTCGTAAGCGACTACAAGGCCGTCCTTGGGCACCTTGCCGGCGAACTCGTTGAAGGATCTTGCGATATGGTCGATATCCTTAAAGTAATCCAGATGGTCGGAATCTATGTTGAGGATGATCTCGACCCAGGGCCTCAGCTGAAGGAAACTGTCCATGTATTCGCAGGCTTCCGTGACGAAATATTCGCTGTTTCCGACCTTTACGTTGCTCTTGAACTCGCTGAGGATGCCGCCGACGAGGATAGTCGGTTCGAGCCTGGCGTTTTCGAGTATGAGCGAGACCATGGATGTGGTCGTAGTCTTTCCGTGAGTACCGGAGATGGCGATGGAGACTTTGTAGTCGTTCATTATCGCTCCGAGCACCTGAGCGCGGCTGAGCACGGGTATGCCTCTGCGTTTGGCTTCGGCTATCTCCGGGTTCTCCATGCTGACCGCGGCGGAATAAACGAGCAGATCGGTATCCCCGAGGTTTGCGGCGTCGTGTCCGATAAACACCTCCGCGCCTTCTTCCCTGAGCTGCTGCGTTACAGTGCTCTCCTTCATGTCGGAGCCGGATACCCTGTAGCCTCTGCTGAGAAGGATCTGGGCGACTGCAGAGAGGCCTATGCCCCCGATTCCTATGCAGTGCACATGCTTAAACTGTCTGAGATCGATATTGTCCATTGCTAAGCCTTTCTATTTGAACTGCTCTGTTGCTGCGGCTATGCGCCTTTCGACCATTTCGCGGCCCATGATCTGCTGTATGGTCCAGAGATCGGGACTGTTGGCGCGTCCGGTTATGGCTATGCGGATAACGGAGCTGACATGCCCCACATGACCCTTGTACATATCCGGATTCTTCTTGTACTCCTTGGGCTTTTCCGCGTATCCGAGCTGAGACGCTATCGCGCGGACTTTCCCGAACCAGGCGGAATTGTCGTCCGCGGGGTCGTAGCCTTCGATGTAAAGGCGGAGTATCTCCCTGCAGTCCTCCGGGCTGCATTCCGCGGGCCAGGGACTTTCATATTCAAAGTAACCGTCGAAGAAATACTTAACGAAATCAAAGATCTGCCCTGCGTAGACAAGGTCCTTACGGGGCTTCTCGCCGCCGCGGTCTATGTCGAACACCTTCAGCAGCATGTCTTTGTCTGCCTCGATAACGGCGTGCTTTTCCGGCTCGTACTGCAGCGACCATTCATACATAAAGTCGTAGATCTCTTCCGCGGTCTTCCTCGCGAGCACGTCCTTGCAGACGTCGTTAAGCTTGTTGAGGTCGAACATGGTGCCGGAGCTGCTCATCTTGGAAGGCTGGAAGTCGAAATCCTTAAGATCCGCTTCGGGGTTGGCCATCCTCCATTCCTCGTAGTCGGAATTGAGTATGGTCATCAGGTATTCACGGACGCCTTCGGGGAAGTATCCGAGTTTTTTATAGAATTCAAGCGAGAGTTCCGGATCCTTGCGCTTGGAGAGCTTGCGCTTCTGGCCGGTAGCCTCGTCGGTCTTCATCAGGACCGTGTTGTGGCCGAATACCGGAGGCTCGAGCCCCAGCGCGTCGAAAAGCTGGACGTGGATAGGCAGGGACGCCATCCACTCCTCCCCTCTTACGATGTGGGTAATGCGCATCAGATGGTCGTCGACCACGTGCGCAAAATGATATGTAGGAAGGTCGTTCTTCTTGAGGATGACGACGTCCTGGACGTTTTCCGGCATGGAGATCTCTCCGCGGATACCGTCGACTATGGTAAAGTACTTTTCCGGGTCTCCCTCGGAGCGGAAGCGGAAAATGGGCTTTTCGCCGTTTTTAAGGTGCTCCTCTACCTGTTCGAGGGTAAAGTCCCTGCAGCGGGCGTATTCGCCGTAGATGCCGGGGTTGATGCCGTGCTCTGTCTGATACTGGCGGATCTCCGCTATCTCGTCTTCGCTCATAAAGCAGGGATAAGCCTTGCCTTCGGAAACGAGTTTCTTGACATAGACCTTGTAGATGTCGCCTCTGTGGCTCTGGGTGTAGGGTCCGTAGTTTCCGGTCTCGCCGTCTGCGGTGGCGCCTTCGTCAAATGTAATGCCGAAATACGCCAGCGCTTCTAACAGAAGCGGAATAGCGCCCTCGACTTCTCTCTTTTCGTCCGTGTCTTCTATGCGGAGCAGGCAGATGCCTCCCTCGCTTCTGTGCGCGATGCGCTCGTCGGTGAGCGCCCCGAAAAGGTTCCCGAGATGGATAAAGCCTGTGGGGCTCGGAGCCATCCTCGTTACCCTGGCGCCTTCAGGCAGCTGCCTGGGCGGATATATTTTTTCGAGATCTTCCGGAGTCTGTGTCACCTCAGGAAAACAAAGCTCAGCTAATTTCTGATAATCCATGGAAATATCGACCTTTCATTTTTGTTTAACCCGCATATTATAGCACAAATACTGTACAATGTCTTTCAGATTATTTCAGATAGTTCGGAAATAAAAAACAGCAGAGCATCAGCCGCTCTGCTGTC
>JAFYFK010000241.1 GCA_017543805.1 Bacillota bacterium
AGACAAATGAAAAGCGGGTTCCCGGAAGGGGACCCGCTTTTGTATTGCGTTACTATTCGATTGGGATCTTGATCTTAAGATCCGAGGTCGGGTAGGCCGCGCAGGCATGGAGATAATTGAAGTCCTTGTCCGCCGCGCGTCTTCCGTCGCTTATCGGGGAGATGAAGACATTTCCGGAGAGCAGCTTGGTGCGGCAGAAACCGCATTCGCCGCTGCGGCAGCCGGTCTCGATGCGTATGCCGGCGCGTTCGAGCGCCACGACGAGGCTCTCTCTTCCGATCGCCGGGATAACGTCCTCGTGTATGCCGCGCACCACGGTAAGATTAAAGGTCTGGTCCGCAAGCTCCGCCGGATAGCCGTACTTTGTGATGTCCTTCGGCTGTCCGAATACCTCAAAGCGCACTCTGCGCTTCGGGGCGCCTATCTCCGCGAGAGCCTTCCTCATGGGTTCGTACATCGGCTGCGGGCCGCAGATAAAGTAGCTGCTGTCCGGAGCGGAGTACTTCTTTATCAGCTCGGCGGTAATGAATCCGCGTTCGCCGGTCCAGCCCGGTTCGTCGCCGGAGAGCACGTAGACGACATGGACCTTGCTGCTCTTGATTGCGTCCAGCTCGTCCTTCATGGCTATGTCGTCGGAGGTGTTGGAGCCGTAGAGGATAGTCAGATCGACGTCCAGCGTTCCGTGGTTTATTTCCTTGGCCATGGACGCGAACGGGGTGATCCCTATGCCTCCGGAGAGCGCCACTATGTGCTTCGCGTCGCGCAGCGGCTCATAGAAGAACTGGCCGAGGCCGATCATTCCCTTAAATTCGTCGCCGACCTTAAAATGATCGTTGATGTAGTCGCAGATAAGGCCGTCTCCCTTTGAGCGGCGAACGCTGATCTCGACGAACGCGTGCTCCTCGAGGCGCGCTTCGAACGGCGCGGAGGAGATGGTGTAGGGACGGGTCAGAAGGCTGTCTCCCATGGGCACGTCTATGGTCATAAAGGTGCCGGCGTAGAAGGGCGGGAGCTTTTTTCCGTCCTTTCGCTCAAAGCGTATGGTCTTTGTCGTCTTTGTGATCTCAGTGACCTTTGTCACGACCAGGTCGATCTTTCCGGGATGCCACTCGCGGGCGACGTTTCCGATCGGATCGACTTTTTCAGGGACAGGGGAAGCGTTCTCAAACGCGGCAAGCCTTGCCTTGCTTACCCTTGACGCGCCGCCGACGTCTGTAAGGAAACCTTTTACTTTCATTTATTTCGCCTCCTTTGCCATCGTGTCGAGCACGTTCTTCGCGGCCTTTCTGCCGTTGGTGACCTGCGGTCCCATGCCGTCGCCGGAGATCTGGTGTGCGCCGGAGAACTCCAGATGGTCGATAAAGTGTTCGGCCTCAGCGGTCTGCAGTCTCGCGACTATATGGTCTTCCATGGTGTGGGCGTATCCGTAGATGCAGCCGTTCCACATTCCGGTGTAGTGGGAAACGGTCATCGGGGTCTCGATGACGCATTCGAGCACGTGGTCGAGCAGGTTTACGCCAAGATAGGCGCTCATGTCATCGATCATCTGCCTTGCGACGCGGTGCTTGACCTCGTCGTATTCGTCCGCGCTGACAGTCTTCCAGCCGTCGACCTGAGGCAGGGTGGTGATGCTGTAGGAGCAGGTGCCCTTCGGGGTCGCGTCCGGATTGGCCAGGTTGTGGCAGATGCAGGTGAGGTATCTGTAGGGTCCGAGGCCGGCCAGGTCTTTATACAGCATGTCCGTATCCATCGAATCGCCGCGGAATACGCTGTAGTCGTGTATATTGAGCTCTTCCGCGGTCTTGTCGAGTATAAGTATGACGGAGAACGCTGTGAGGCTGAGCCTTCTTCCGTTGACCATCTTTATCGCGCCTGCCGGGACTTCGCTCGCCGGCTCTATCATGTGCGAATAGACGCTGTTGGGGTAAGCGGATGATATGACATAGTCCGCATAAATCTCGTCGCCGCGCCTTGTGCGGACGCCGTAAGCCTTGCCGTCCTTTACGAGGATCTTGTCAACGTGCTGCTTATATTCGATCTGAACGCCCATCTCAGTGGCTCTTTCGGCCATCTTGAGGGACATCTCGTGGCTGAATTTGCGCGGGATGTAGGAACCGTAGCCGATGTAGTCAGCCATAAGGACGGAATAGATCGTAAACGGCAGTTCCTTAAAGCCCGTGCCGACGTAGATCCAGTAGGGAGCCAGAAGATCGAGGGCCTTCTGCGGAAGGTCGAAGGTCTTCAGCACTTCTTCTGTTGAATAGCCCGCTGTCTTGACGAAGGCTTCGTGCTTAAGGAGCATCTGCGGCTTGCTCATCGGGTGGATGGAGAGCTCGTTGACGCTGTCGAATACAGTGTGGCAGAGGTTGAGCACCTTAAGGACCTTTTCGTAGGTCCCGGGAACCGCGGAATCGACTTCCTTAGCGAAGGTCTCAAGTCCGGGGTGGAGGGTCACCTCAAGGCCCGGAAGGGATGCGTGGTACGCCTCGGGAACCTTGAGCCAATCAACGTCGACTCCCATGTCGTCGAAGAACTTTCCGACCTTGAGGCGGTGGTCCTTCGAACCTATAGACATCATCTCGTGCAGGGACGCTTCGATCTCTATGCCTCCGCGTACAAAGCTCGTCGCGATCCCGCCGGGCAGGTTGTGGCGCTCGAGCACCAGAACGTCCTTGCCCTTATCCGCAAGCATCAGAGCCGCGGAAAGACCTGCAAGCGCGCCGCCGATCACGATGACGTCATAATGGTCTTTGTAGAATTTCATTACTTATCCTTTCCTTAAAAAAGGGCGCGGTTTGTGCCGCGCCCTGAAACGGACGTTGTTCTTTAGAAGAATCTCTCAACAAGCTCGCGGCTGTATTCCGCGGTCTCGTCCATGTCGCCGAAGGCCATGATCTCGCCTGCGTAGAAGGTGTCGTACTTGTCCTGCATCGCTTCGACCTTGTCGTACCAGCCGGAGGCGTAGTCTTCGCTGAATACATGCGGGAAGTAGTATACGGACCATTCGTTGACCACGTTGGAAGCCGGGTTCTTCATGGTCTTGAGGTCGTCGAGCACCATCTCTCTGCACTTTTCGTACGGAACTTCCGCCATATCCTTGTGCTTTCTGAGTGCGTAGGTGGTGATGACCTGATCCTTGGAATCCTTCCAGCGTCTGTAGTATACCATCAGATGGCCGAGGCGCTCCTTGACCATGTTGTCGAATACGTAGTAGCTGATCTCGGGGTGGTCTTCCGGCTTGGTCTCGACTGCCAGAACGTCGTAGCGCTCATAGTCGATCTTTCCGAAGAGTTCCTTTTCGTCGTCGCGGATATCGCAGTACTCGTCGAAGCCCTTCTGGCCGTCTGCCCTGGTTCCGGGGATGTGGAGCGGAGCGGTGACGATGAGCTTGTCGTACTCTTCGACCGCGCCGTTTACGGTAACGAATACTTTGCCGTCCTTACGCTCGATTTTGTCGATCTTGCTGTTGAGTCTGGCCTTGTTCTTGAGGTGGTCGTTGAGCTGCTCCCAGATCCACTGGGTTCCGTTCTTCCATGTCCAGAGGTTGACCTTTACGAAGTTCATGGTGGTCTGGAAGTCGAGGTACTTGAGGACGTAGCCTGCGGGGATCTCGTCGAAGTAGCCGTAGCCGAAGCTGGTGTACGGTCCGATCCAGATGTCCTGAACGAGTTCTACGCCGTTCTTCTTGCAGAAGTCCTTGAAGGGCATGCACAGATCCTTGAGGTTGGGATTTTCGCCCTTGACCGGCTCTCTGCCCGGGGTGCATGCGAATCCGTCGTAGCGGCCCTCGGCGACGCCGCGGTGGCCGTTGATGTCGTATCCCTTATACTTCATTTCAAGAAGTTCGCCGAACTGCTTGACCTGCTTCTTCATCTTGAGGAGGCGGGGGATCTTGAAGATGTTCTTCTTGGGCTCGAACGGCTCGATGACCTCGCCCTTTGCGTTCTTATAGTTTCTGTTGAGCTTGGGGCCGTCGTGCGTAATGCCGCAGAATTCCTCAACATCGTGGACTGCGTAGTAGGAGGGTACGCCCATGATGGCGCCCATCTCGTAACGGCGTCCGTTGTAGGTGGGGCTCCAGCACTTGCCGCCTACGCGGTCAAGACGCTCCAGAATGGTGTAATTGGTGTAGCCCTTCTGCTCCAGATACATGCCTGCGGAAAGTCCTGCGGGACCTCCGCCGATAATGCATATGCGGGTGTTTTTGTCCATTTTTTCATCTCCTCAGATTATTTTGAATATAGTTATTAAACCAGTAACGATTTAATGATTGTTGATATAATTATACTACAATATGGTATAATGTTAACAGAATAGAATACGAATTTTCTTAAAAAAGTATTCTTTTAATTAGATTATTATTAGCGGATTTGCAATTATGTATGTGCTCGCACGCGTACTCTAAGGCCGCCGGTTCTTAGCGACTGGCGAGCCGCAGGCGAAGACAGAGCTTAGAACCGCTGCGAGACGCAGGTAGCGAGAGCGTGCCCGTAGAGTACATACATAATTGCAAACTGTTACTTTAAATAATTACGGAGAGCATATGCGTTTTAATTCTTTCAGGGAAATGATCGGCTATTATGCCGAAAATACGCCGGAGGCGCCGGCGCTTAAGTACGAAAAAGAAGGCGCGCTTAAGACGGAATCGTTTGCGGAGCTGCTCGCGGCTGTGGACGCAAGGGCGTCAGAGCTTAAAAAGGGCGGAAAGACCTGTCTCGGGCTTTTTGCCGACGGAAGCAGGGACTGCATAGTCGAACTCTTTGCCGCGGTGACTGCCGGGCTTCAGCTGGTCATGCTGGACGAATCGGTCCCCGTCATGATACTGCGAGGCCTTCTGCCGTATACAGATGTCGACACGCTCTGGGGTGACCCGGAGACCTGCGCCGAGTTGCAGAGCAGCCTGACGTCAGGCGTTGAAAACGGGGCGGGCCGCATGCTGTTCTTTACATCAGGCACCACAGAACGCTCAAAAGCGGTAGTGCTGACAGAAAAGAGCTTCTGCAGCAGCGCCTACAACGGCGGGTCGCTCCTGCCGCTCGACCCCTCTGATACCCTTATGTGCATGCTGCCCCTGGGGCATGTGTTCGGATTTGTCTGCGGGCTTTTATGGGGGCTTTCCTGCGGAGCCTGCGTCGCGCTCGGAAGAGGGCCGCGCCACTATATCGACGACCTCGCCTTCTTTAAGCCTACCGCTCTTTCCGCGGTCCCTCTGCTGCTGGGCTTCCTCGTCAAAAACGGTCTTCTTAACGAAGAACTCAAACTGGTGCTGATAGGCGCGGGAGACTGCCCGCCGCCGCTGATACAGGCAGTAAAGGCCAGAGGCGTGCGCGTCAGCTTCGGCTACGGGCTCACCGAGACCAGCTCCGGCGTAGCGCTGTCGCTCGGCGACGATCCTTATTCCATGACGGTCTGCCCGGACGATAAGATAACGATAGCCGATGACGGAGAGATACTCATAGACGTCCCGACCTGCATCATGCAGGGTTACTACAAGGACCCCGAAGCCACGGCAAGGGCTGTCGGCAGCGGCGTCCTGCGCACCGGAGACCTCGGATATTTCGACAAAAACGGCCTTCTGCGCATAACCGGGCGCAAGAAGGACATGTTGGTGCTGGCTGACGGCACAAAGCTCTTCATCCCGGAAGCGGAGGCAGAACTTTCGAAGCTGCTTCCCGGCGTAGACCTTGCTGTCATGCTCAACGGAAGCAGGGTGGTGCTCGCGGTGCACGGCACCGAAATGAGCGACGCGGAGCTTATTGCCGCGATAAAACCCTATCAGGACTCCCGTCCCCGCGGCCAGCAGATCGGATCCTTTGCGCGCTTTGACAGACCCCTTCCGCGCACTGCGACGGGCAAGATAAAACGCTGGGAACTTCAGAAAAAATATTAATTAAGACCAGAGCGGCGGGACCCGCCGATATCATAAAAAAAGGAGATACAAATGACCAGACAGGAACTATTCGACAGGACAGTAAAGATAATTCACGACTGCGTGCCGGAACTTGAAGGCGTTGAACTCAAAGAAGATTCAGTAGTCAACACCGATATGGGCATGGATTCCATGAACTTTATCCTCGTCATCTGCAAGCTCGAGGCAGAATTCGGCGTGCGCATCCCCAACAAGCTCTGGCCGAAGCTCTCTACGCTCGGAGAAGTCCTCGACGCGATAGAGAAATATAAGAAGTAAGAAATGGGCGATTTTTACGAAAGGCAGCTGCTGCTCGGAAGCGAACACGTGGACTGCTTCCGGAGGCTTAAGACCTCCACGCTTTTCGAACTGCTGCAGACCGCGTCCATCCGCCACACGGAGGAGCTCGGCATGGGCCGGGAAAAGACCCTGGACAGGGGCCTGCTCTGGGTGATCACGCGCCAGCATGTGCTCATTGACCGCTGGCCGGTGTATGACGAGCGCGTCACCGTCCGTTCCTGGCCGGGGGATACCATGCATGTGCTGTTTCCACGGTATTACGAGATCCTGTCCGAGGACGGGACCGTCCTTATCCGCGCGGCGGCGCTCTGGAACCTTATAGATATGCAGACGCGGAGCGTGGCTTTTCCCGACGAATACGGCGTGCAGATCGCCGGAGTTGATACGGGAAGGGAGATCCCTTACATCTCCAGGATCCGGGCGCTTCCGCTGACCGGAAAACGCAGCTTCACCGTTCCGTACAGCTATGTGGATCTTAACGGCCACATGAACAACACCCGTTACTTCGACCTGGTCGAGGACAGCATTCCCGCTTCAGCCGAAGGGCGTGTGCTGGCCGAGATCTGCGCCGAATACAGCAGCGAAGCCCGCATGGGCAGCGAGCTTAAGATCGAATGGGGAAGCGAAGACGGACTTTTTTACGTGACCGGGAGCACCGACAGGCTCTGCTTTAAAATGGGGCTTTCATATAGATAGTACGTTTTTTTGCGTTTTGGGACTATATTAGAGCAGGACATAAAATGCATGACAATAACGCCAGGTTTAATTCTGCCGACGGAAAACGGCTTATCCTTGCAGTTGATGATGAATTCATAAACCGCGAGATACTGAGGGGCATTCTCGAGCAGGATTACAATGTAATTTTTGCGGAAGACGGAGAAGAAGCTCTTCGTCTGGTAAAGGAGAACAGGGATATACTCTCTCTTGTTCTTCTTGATCTTATTATGCCAAAAATGTCCGGCCAGGAAGTACTCAGCCGGATAAAGGCCGAACCCGGGTATCAGGATATTCCGGTGATCGTAGCTTCCGCGGACCTCTCCCAGGAGATAGACTGTCTCAACGCCGGCGCCAGCGATTTTATCCAGAAGCCGTATCCGGACGCGGGCGTTATCCTTGCGCGCATCCGCCGCGCCATAGAACTGTTTGAAAGCAGAAGGATAATCCATTCCACGGAGCGCGACCCTCTTACCGGGCTGTACAACCGTGAATTCTTCTTCAGCTACGCGGAGCAGTTTGACCAGCATCACAAAGACACTCCGATGGACGCCATCGTGCTGAACATCAACCGTTTCGGTATCCTCAACGAGCGATACGGACGCGCGTACGCGGACGAGGTGTTAAAGCGCGTCGGCGAAAAAGCGCTGGAGATGGTCCACGATTCGGACGGCATAGTCAGCCGCCAGGAAGCTGATTATTTCCTGGTCTACTGCCCGCACAGGGAGGATTACAAGGCTATACTCGACAACGCTTCAATAGGCCTTGCCGGAGAGTCGAATTCCACCAGCCGCGTGCGCCTTCGCATGGGAGTCTATTCAAACGTAGATAAATCCCTTGACATAGAAAGGCGCTTTGACCGCGCGAAGATGGCGTCGGATTCCGTAAGGAACAGCTATACAAGAAATATCGGAGTATACGACGATACGCTCCATAAATCCGAGATGTACGCGGAGCGCCTGATGGAGGATTTTCCCGCCGCTATAGAAGAGGAGCAGTTCAAGGTTTATTTCCAGCCGAAATACGATATCTCCGGAGATGAGCCTTTCCTGGCCGGCGCCGAAGGACTGGTGCGCTGGGTGCATCCCGAGCTCGGAATGATAAGTCCCGGAGTTTTTATTCCTCTCTTTGAGGAAAACGGACTCATACAGGAGCTTGACCACTATGTATGGAAGCACGCGGCCATGCAGATCCGCAGATGGAAGGATGAGATAGGCTGGTCGGTGCCGGTGTCCGTCAACGTGTCCAGGGTGGACATGTATGACGCGAATATGGTCTATACGCTGCTGAATATTCTCGAAGAAAATAAGATCGAGGCCGGCGACCTGCATCTTGAGGTGACCGAGTCCGCGTACGCGGATGACGCGGAGCAGATCATCGAGACCGTAAAAAGGCTGAGGGCCATGGGATTCCTTGTCGAGATGGACGATTTCGGCACAGGTTACTCGTCTCTTAACATGCTCGCGACGCTGCCGATAGACGTGCTCAAGCTGGATATGAAGTTCATCCAGACTGCCTTCGGCGAGGAAAAAGATACCCATATGCTGGAAATCATCATAGAGATCGCAAGGCATATTTCAGCGCCGGTCGTGGCGGAGGGCGTTGAGACCGAGGAGCAGAAGAACGCCCTTAAGGAAATAGGCTGCGATATGGTCCAGGGCTATTACTTCTCCCCGCCGGTGCCTCCGGAAAAGTTCAGCCCCTTCATCATAAAAGAGAAGGGGAATATGGATTCTTTTGAAAAGACAGGCCCGAAAAAACAGAAGACCAAAACTGCGGAGCCTGTAAAGGACCGCAGGTCTGCGCTTAAGCGCTGGAGCGACAGGCTCAATATTTCTTTGAAGAAGGCCAGCATCATCTTTATGATAGTGGCGTTTATAGCCGCTGCGTCTCTGTTCGCTGCGGATTCAATGGCAACGCGGGGCTATCTGAAAATGGCTCATGCCAGCGAGCAGTTTATAATTGCGCAGCAGGCCGCCGCAGATCTTGAAGCGGGTTCGGATGCCCTCACCGAGGCAGTGAGGAGTTTTGTCGTTACCGGTAATATAGAGTATCTGCAGGACTACTTTACAGAGTCCGACGTGACAAAGCGCAGGGATGGAGCTGTATCCGCGCTCGAAGCAATGATGTCTAAGGACAGCGTTTCTTTTGAGCATATGTCTTCCGCGCTGGCTCTGTCAAACGAGCTGATGAATGACGAATATTACGCCATGAAGCTCGTCCTGTCCGCGGGAAACTATGACGAGGCGCTGATCCCCGATGTGATAAAGGCTGTAGAACTGAGTCAGGCGGACCTCGACAAGAGCGCTTCAGAAAAACAGGCTATGGCGCTGGATCTCGTCTACGGAAGCCGCTATGCGGAGTACAAGGAAAATATACGGAAAAACGCCGAACAGTGCACTGCGGAGGTGCTGAAGACCTCAGCGGTTGAGCGCACTCGTCTCGACGAGCGCATGAATACTCTTCTTGGTCTTCAGACTCTGCTTACCGTAGTCCTTCTTGCAGTCGTGCTGGCTATCGTGCTCTTCATAAGCAGCTGGGTGAGAAAACCGCTGACCCGCATGGTGAAGCATATGCGTGACAAAGAGCTGGTGCCTCCCGCGGGAGCCGAGGAGCTGCGCTTCGTATCCGATACCTACAACTCCATTTTCGAGGAAAACCGCAGGACTCATGAGCGCCTTACCTACGGAAATATGCACGACGCCCTGACCGGGCTTTACAACCGCAGCGCGTATGACTTTATGCGCCACGACCTCGATATGTCGAAGAACGCGCTCATACTGGTAGATGTTGATAAGTTCAAGAGCGTCAACGACACCTACGGGCATGACGTGGGCGATCTTGTCCTCAAGCGCGTGGCTGATGTCCTCAAGTACAGTTTCCGCGTGACCGACCTGGTATTCAGGCTGGGCGGGGACGAGTTTGTGGTCATAATGACCAATGTGGACAGCTCCATACGCGAGCAGGTCAGGCAGAAGATCGACCAGGCCAATGTTATGCTCCAGAAGCCGAAGGACGATCTGCCTCCTACTTCGCTTAGCGTAGGCGTGGCCTTTGCCGACAGGGAAAATCCCGACGGCGATATCTTCAAGGACGCCGATACCGCTCTCTACCGCGTAAAAGAGGCAGGCCGCTGCGGGTGCATCATATACTGATATTTTAAGGATCTCAGCCGAATTTGCTTTTATGGTTTCCCGGCATTGGGCAGGTGCCGGGAAATCCTTTATTTTGTACGTATTTTGTGCTTATCGTATTGACAGACACAATATATGGTGGTAAGATTGTCGTTGTACGAACAGAGAAACGCGGGGATTAATATGCTTATTTCAGGCCTTCAAAAGATGACACTTCTGGATTTCCCGGGGCTCGTGGCCTGTACGGTATTCACCGGCGGATGCAATTTCCGCTGCCCGTTCTGTCACAATTCCGCGCTGGTGCTTCCGGACCGTCTGGAATCCGGATACAGTCAGGAGGACATCCTGGACTTCCTCAAAGGAAGGCAGGGCCTGCTGGACGGCGTCGCGGTAACAGGAGGCGAACCGCTCATCCACGCGGATATGGCGGACTTCCTCCGGAAGGTGAGAGCACTCGGGTTTAAGATCAAGCTGGACACCAACGGTTCTTTCCCTGAAAGATTAAAGGAACTCGTGGAAGAAGGCCTTGTCGACCGGGTCGCGATGGACATAAAAAACTCACCGGAACTGTACCCGAAGACCGCTGGCCTGGAGCGTATGGATATGTCCGCCATAGAGCAGAGCAAGGACTTTCTGCTGGAAGGGCGCATACCCTTCGAATTCCGCACCACGGTGGTCCGCGGACTGCATACCGCTGACAGCCTTGCCGGCGCGGCGCGCTGGATAAGCGGGGCAAAGGAGTACTACCTTCAGCAGTACAAGGATTCCGGGGACATAATCGCTCCGGACGGGATAGGCGCCTTTACCGACGACGAGATGCGGCAGCTGCTCGCGCGCGTCAGGGAGGTCATTCCGTCGGCTGAGCTTCGCGGAGTGTCGGAATAAGTGTTTTTCTGTCATATTGTTAATATAGAAGGTTAAAGAAGGAGAAGAAAAATGTATCGAATTGTGAAACGCGACGGGAGGGTCGTAGATTTCGACATCAGCAGGATCGCCGTTGCAATCAAAAAGGCCTTTGAGGCGACAGGCACCGAGTTTAACGAAAGTGTCATAGATTTCCTCGCTTTAAAGGTCACGGCTGAATTCCAGCCCAAGATCAAGGATTCCATGGTCGCGGTGGAAGACGTTCAGGACAGCGTGGAATCCGTGCTTTCCAAGGCCGGCTACGACAACGTTGCCAAGGCCTACATCCTGTACCGTAAACAGCGTGAAAAGCTGCGCAACACCCGCGACACTCTTCTCGACTATAAAGACACTATCGACAAATACCTCCATATCAGCGACTGGCGCGTAAAGGAGAACTCCACCGTAACCTATTCCGTCGGCGGACTTATCCTGTCCAATTCCGGCGCCGTTACCGCCAACTACTGGCTCAGCGAGGTCTACGACCAGGAAGTCGCTGACGCTCACCGCAACTGCGACATGCACCTGCACGATCTCAGCATGCTCACCGGCTACTGCGCGGGCTGGAGCCTCAAGCAGCTCATCCAGGAGGGCCTCGGCGGCGTTCCCGGAAAGATCACATCATCTCCTGCAAGCCACCTCTCCACGCTCTGCAACCAGATGGTCAACTTCCTCGGCATTATGCAGAACGAGTGGGCAGGCGCTCAGGCATTCTCCTCCTTCGATACTTATCTTGCTCCCTTCGTCAAGATAGATAACTTAAACTATAAAGAAGTAAAACAGTGCATACAGTCCTTCGTGTACGGCGTAAA
>JAFYFK010000002.1 GCA_017543805.1 Bacillota bacterium
CACGGGAACTTCCAGACGTTGCCGCAGCCGATGGCGCAGCCCGCGCTGAGCATGAGGAAACCTATGCGGCTTCCGAGTTTTTCTCTTTCTTTCATAGATAACTCCTAATAATATAATGATATATAAAACATACTTATTCTATAAATTGCCTTAAAGCCTTGCAACAACCGATTTTTTAAATTAAAATAAGTAAAAACTTATTTTGCGGAGGACTAAATGAATCAGACGCAGCTGAAGATCTTTGTCGCGGCGGCGGAGCAGCGCAGCTTTACCAAGGCGGCGGAGCAGTATTTCATGACCCAGGCCGCGGTCACACAGCATATACAGACACTGGAAGCGTCGCTCGGATGCGAGCTCTTCGACAGGCGCAAGCGTCCGCTGCAGCTTACGCAGGCCGGCAAGACCTTTTACGGGGACGCCAAGAACCTGCTGCTGCAGCTTGACTTTGCCGTGAACCGGGCCAAAGACGCGGCAGCCGGAGGCAGCGGGACGCTTCATATAGGCTTTCTTAAGGGTTACGAGCGAAGCGATCTTTCGACAATGGCCCGACGCTTCAGGAGAACTCACCCGAATACATTCCTTACATTTGAGCGCAAAAGCTCGGACCAGCTTGCCGCAGGCCTTATGCAGGGAAGCTTTGACGTCATATACACCTGGGACAGCACCAATCTGCGCCAGGATCCCGGCGTGGAATGGAGACAGACAGACCGCATACGGCTTGTAGCCGCGATGTATACCGGGCATCCGCTGGCCAGAAGGTCGCGCATAAGCCGTTCTGAGCTCAGGGGCGAAAACCTCCTGTACATGTCTCCGTCAGAGGATTTCGAGTCCTACGGCGACGAGGTGTTCATCCGCCTTTACAGGGAATCCGGCTACAACCCGAACATTCTGTACCGCACGTCGGATCTGGAGGTCATACTTACCATGATCGCGGCGGAGGAGGGGATATCCATACTCCCGGACTATTTCACCAACAAGCTCGCGGCGTCGGATGACATAGTGTTTATTCCGCTTACCGGCGAACGGGAGCATGAGGAAATCGATATGATCTGGCGCCGCGACAATCAGAACCCTCTGCTTGCCATGTGGCTGGAGGATATAGTAAAATAGTCAGCGTTTATGAATAAGAACAGCGGACATGTCAACAACCCCCTGTGGACCAGGGATTTTACGATAATAACGCTCGGCAGCGTCGTTTCCATGCTCGGAAGCACGCTGTCGGGTTTTGCCATGTCTCGGCTTGTGCTGGACTACACCGGATCCACGTTTTACTACGCGATGTACCAGGTGGTCTATTTTGTGCCGTACGTTATAATGCCGGTCCTGTCCGGACCATTCCTGGACAGGTTTTCCCGCAGAAGGACTATCTACACCCTGGACTTTCTGACCGCCGGCATATATCTGTTTTTCGCGTATATAATGCACGCCGGGCTGCTCAGTTTTACGCTTCTCGCGATAGGGACTTTTATCATCGGGACCATCGGAAGCATCTACCACGTCGCGTAC
>JAFYFK010000242.1 GCA_017543805.1 Bacillota bacterium
GAAGAACCTTACGGCTTCGATGCTCCTGGAGAAATTCGTGTAAAGCACGCTGAGCATGTTCGGGAGCAGCACGGTGCGCATTACGGAAGTGTCTTCGCCGAGCGGGTTGATCAGTTTTACGAAGCGCCTCTTATCGCTGTCCTTGGGGATGCGGACCTTGTCGGCGCTCTTGGGGCTTACGAAGCTGAAGGTCTGGATCTCGCTGACTCCGAGGCCTAAAAGTGCGGTCTTCGCGAGGTTCCTGAGCTCCTGCTTTACGGTAAGCCTGGATACGGTATTGTTTCTGGGGATGGCTACCGGCAGCTTGTCGTATCCGTACATCCTCGAGATCTCCTCGACGTAGTCCTCCTCGATGGAAAGATCCTGGCGGACTGTCGGAGCGGTGCAGGTCATTACGTCCCCGTCGAGCTCGGTCTTTATCTCAAGGCCGTTCAGGTACTTCATCATCTGCCCGGCGGTGAGCTCGATGCCCATCAGCTTGTTCATGCGGGACACGCGGACCTTTGTGACGACGGGTTCCTCCGGCTTCGGATATACGTCGACTACCCCGTCGAGAACGGTGCCGGCGCCGAGCGCCTCGACCAGGCTGCAGAAGCGGTCGCAGGCGGCTCTTGTGAGGTTGGGGTCTATGCCCTTTTCGAACCTCGAAGAAGCCTCCGTCCTGAGGCCGAGAGCCTTCGCGGTGCGGCGGACGCTGTCCCCGTAGAAGTTTGCGGATTCGACCAGGACAGTCTTTGTGTTTTCCGCGATCTCGGAGTTGAGGCCGCCCATGACGCCCGCTATCGCGGTCGGGCCCTCAGCGTCGTTGATCATGAGCATATTGGCCCCGATGGTCCTCTCCTGTCCGTCGAGTGTGGTGAACTTTGTTCCTTCGGGTACGGTGTCCACGATTATCTTAGATCCGCGCACTGTGTTGATATCGAACGCGTGCAGCGGCTGTCCGTATTCGAGCATTACGAAGTTGGTAATGTCCACGATGTTGTTTATGGGGCGCATGCCGGAGAATATCAGGTACTTCTGCAGCCACCAGGGTGACTGTCCGACCTTTATGTCCTTGATGACCCTTGCACAGTAGCGCTTGCAGAGCTCGGGCTTTCTGATCTCCACGGAGATATAGTCGGAGCTCTTTTCTGAGCTTACCTTTTTGCATTCAGTATCCGGATAACGCAGCGGTGTGCCGAAGGTGGCGGAAGCCTCGCGGGCCATGCCTATCATGGAGAGGCAGTCGGGCCTGTTGGGGGTGATCTCGAAATCGATGACCGGGCAGCTGATGCCGAGCGCCTTTACAACGTCGTCGCCGGGCTTGAGGTCGCCGTAGGACTCATCGAGCAGCCAGATGCCGCCCCTCGCCTTTACAGGGACGACCTTGTCGGCAAAGCCGAGCTCCTCGCAGCTGCAGAGCATGCCCTCGGAGCGGACCCCCCTGAGTTCTCCAGCGGTGATGGTCTCGCCCTCTTCCTTTTTGGGCTGTCCGTGGAGCGGTCCGGGAATATGCGCGCCGTCGAGGGCGACGGGAACATAATATCCTTCCGCGACATTGGTCGCGCCGGTCACGATCTGAACAGGCTCAGCTCTTCCGACGTCTACAGAACAGACCACAAGGCGGTCTGCGTTGGGATGTCTTTCGATCTTTAATATCTTTCCGATGACGACGCCTTCGATTCCTTCGCCGAAGTATTCGACAGTCTCCAGGTTGCTTCCGGAAAGCACCATGCGGTCAACGAATTCCGTGGTATCAACATTAACGTCTGTATATTCTTTTATCCATTGAATGGGAACTAACATGCCGGGCCTCCTTATCTGAACTGCTGAATGAAGCGGATGTCGTTCTCATAGAGAAGACGGATGTCGTCCACCTCATATTTGAGCATGGCTATGCGCTCTACGCCCATGCCGAACGCAAAGCCGGTGTATTTCTCGGTGTCGATGCCGCCGACCTTAAGCACGTTGGGGTGCACCATGCCGCAGCCGAGTATCTCTATCCAGCCGCTGCCCTTGCAGATGCGGCATCCTTTGCCGCCGCACTTGAAGCAGCTGACGTCCATCTCCGCGGAAGGCTCGGTGAACGGGAAGTGGTGCGGACGGAACTTGGTCTTTGTGTCGGAACCGAACATCTGCTTAGCGAAGCTGTCCAGCACGCCCTTAAGATCCGCCATGGTTATGCCCTCGTCGACCACAAGGCCCTCCACCTGATGGAACATCGGGGAGTGGGTGGCGTCCGGGGTGTCGCAGCGGAAGCATCTGCCCGGCGCGATTATCGCGATGGGCGGCTTCTGCGACTGCAGGGTGCGCACCTGGACGGACGAGGTCTGTGTCCTGAGCAGCACGTCGTCGGTAATGTAGAATGTGTCCGTAATATCCCTCGCGGGGTGGTTGGGACCGGCGTTAAGAGCGTCGAAATTGTTGAACACCGTCTCGACTTCCGGGCCTTCGCTCACGGAGAAGCCCATGCTCCTGAACACTCTGGTTATCTCGTCTATAGTGATGCTTATGAGGTGCTTGGTCCCGAGCGGGGTGACCTTTCCGGGCTCGGTGACGTCTATGGTCTGAGCCGCAAGTTCGGCCTTCTTCTGCATATCCTTAAAAAATGCCCTGCGCTCGTTGATCATCTCCTCGATGATGCCCTTGGCCTCGTTGGCCGCCTGCCCGAAGGACTTCCTCTCTTCCGGCGCCATATCCTTCATGGACTTGAGGACGTCGGTCAGTTCGCCCTTCTTGCCGAGGAACTTTATCCTTAAGGCTTCGGCCTCCTCGAGCGAAGAAGCTGCCTCCGCCCTGGACTTTGCCTCCTCCATTATCCTGCGTATTATTTCGTTCATATATTCCTCCGTTATTCGGACGCTCCGGCAAGTCTCTGCCTGAGCGATTCGTACATCAGCATTCCCCCAGCGAGCGCGGCGTTGAGAGATTCGGTGTCGCCCTCCATGGGTATATGTATGTGAAGGGAAGCCTTAAGCATCTCCTCCGAGACGCCGTTTCCCTCATTCCCTATTATTATTGCGCTGTCCCGGGCGAGCGGATATTCAAAGCCCGCCTTTCCGGAACGCATGACCGCGGCGTAGGCGGTCTTTCCGTTGGCTTTAAGCAGGCTGAGCGTCTCCTCCGCGTCTTCAGTAAACAGCAGCGGAAGCCTTAATATGCTCCCCGCCGCAGCCCTTACGACCTTCGGCGAATAAGCGTCGACAGAGCCTTTTACGATGACGGCTCCGCCAAAGCCCATTGCTTCAGCTGTTCTGAGCAGCGTGCCCATGTTTCCGGGATCCGCCACCCTGTCGAGGACAAGCACGTTGCGCTCCTTTACCGCCCGGAAGAACTCCGGAGCGCTGAAGCTCTTCTTTTCCATTACGGCAATGACGCCCTGCGGGGTCTCCGTGAGGGAGATCTTCCTGAAGACGTCGCCCGCAAGCTCATAAACGGCCGAAGAACGTTCCTCCGCGAGACGGACTATCCTGTCCGCCTTTTCAGAGGATGTCCCGGCCTCCGTAAAGATGAACCGGGGCCTTCCGCCGTGCATAAAGGCTTCCAAAATGGGATCCGGCCCTTCGAGCAGATAAAGCCCGAGCCTGTCCCTGTATTTCTTCTCGGAAAGCGATGCCGCCTCCTTGATTATTCTGTTGTCCTTAGAACTGATAAACTGCATCGGATGAGTATATCATAAAAAAGGGCCGGTGGGAAACACCGGCCACAGCTTTGGTCGCTTTTTTTAGAGGTTTATGCCGCTCTTGAGGAAGTTCGGGATCGGGAAATCGTTGTCCGGGTTGTAGTGTTCCGGCTCGGTGTAATCCGGGGTGATCTCGATCTGGTTCTCAACGGGAGCAGCTTCGCCTTCGGGAGCGGCGGGAGTTTCTTCTTCCTGCTTGAGGCCTGTGGTCTTTGCCTTTCCTCCGAATTCCTCCTCGAATCCCGTGGCGATAACGGTAACGCGTACCTCGTCGTGCAGGTCTTCCTTGATGGAAGCGCCGAAGATGATGATGGCGTCGTCGTCCGCTTCTTCAGCGATGATGTTGGCGGCGTCGTTGACTTCGAGCATTCCGAGGTCGTATCCGCCGACGATGTAGAGGAGCACGCCCTTGGCTCCCTGGATGGAAGTCTCGAGCAGCGGGCTTTCCACGGCGTTCTTGATGGCGACCTGTACGCGGTCCTCTCCGGAAGCGCTGCCCATGCCCATGTGCGCGATGCCTCTGTCGCTCATTACGGTCTTGACGTCCGCAAAGTCGAGGTTGATCAGAGCGTCGTCGCTGATGAGGCTGGAGATGCCCTCGACGCCGTCCTTTAAGACTTCGTCAGCCATCTTGAACGCGTCCAGCATGCTGGTGTTCTTTTCAGATATCTGAAGGAGCTTGTCGTTGGGGACAACGACGAGCGAATCCACGTAATTCTTGAGGAATCTGATGCCCAGGTCCGCGTGTTCCTTGCGCTTTCTGCCCTCAAAGCCGAATGGCTTGCTGACCACGCCTACGGTGAGCGCTCCGGACATCTTTGCGGCTTTGGCGATAATCGGGGCCGCGCCTGTTCCGGTGCCGCCGCCCATGCCTGCCGTAATAAAGACCATGTCTGATCCGGCGAGTGTCTTTTCGATGGTGTCGAGGCTCTCCTCGGCGGATTTCTGTCCGACCTCGGGATTGCCGCCGGCGCCGAGGCCCTTGGTGAGCTTTTCGCCGATCTGGATCTTGGTCTCAGCCCTGGATCTCTTTAAAGCCTGGCTGTCCGTGTTGACCGCGATAAAGCTGATGTCCTTAAGACCGGCGTCTATCATGCGGTTTACTGCGTTGCATCCCGCGCCGCCGATGCCTACCACCTTGATGTTTGCCGGTGTGGTTTCCGGAGTTTCTATCTGGAACATTGATGACATTTTTTGCTGCCTCCTGTAAATTTTCAGTACATGGTTTTATGTATCATACCATAAATTGTGGTCGGATGCACTACTTTATACTAAATATTTCTTTTATCCGCAAAATTCTCTCTTCAGGAAGCTCCGCTCTGAATGTCCCCATCTGTTTGTCGGGGCGGACGCCCTTTCCGTGGTCGTCGGACCCGCGCGACGCCGCAATTCCAAGCCCGTCGGCAATGCCCAGCAGAAACTGCATCTGTTCTTCGCTATGTGTGGGGTAGCAGCACTCTATTCCGGCCATGCCGAGTTCACGGAATTTCTCAAGAATAAGCCGTAATTTTTTTCTGTAAACCGAATCGTCATCCAGCGCCTTTTTTGTGTAACTGAGCTGGAACGGATGGGCAAAAAACGCCATACCTCCGGCCCCGCTTATAAGCTCAAAAGCTCTTTCCGCGGAAATCTTGTCCTTGCGTATGGCCTTGATGTCAGGAGAGGCCAGAAGCTCCGGAGATTTAAAGGCTGCCGGCACGCTTTCGCAAAGCCCGCGCTTTACGAATACTCTGGCAAAGCTCACCTTTCCGACAAAATCGTCAGGGGTGTTTTCCAGCAGTTCCTCTCGGCTGATCTCTATGCCCTTTTTAATAAAAGCCTGCCGGATCTGTTCGTTGCGGAAAGCCCTGCGTTCCATTACCGATACGAGTTCCCGCTGAAGAGCTTCGTTCTCCGGATCGATATCGTATCCGAGGATATGCATGAAATATATGTCCTCGTCAAAGCCGGGAAGAACGCATTTATATTCCGACGACAGCTCGATCCCCGGGATGACCCTGACGCCGTATTTTTTGCCGGCCTCAAGAGCTTCCGCTATGCCGCCTGTCCCGTCATGATCGGTTATGGCTATGGTCTTAAAGCCGAGCTCCGCGGCTCTTTTCACGACGGTTTCCGGAGTCTCAGCCCCGTCGCTGTAAACTGTGTGAAGATGAAGATCGATATCCGTCATTTAATCCACCCTTAGCTCGCCGCCTGTCGAAAACAGGTACAGCACAGCCTCCTTAACTTTTTTGCCCTGTATATGCTCAATAGCCTCTCTGTACAGACTCAGCTGAGGCAGATATGACTGCCTTAATTCCTCCAGCTGAGCCTTCAGATCAGCCTTGTCGACATAATTGCTTTTATAGTCAACCAACACGATGCCGTCAGCTTCCTCAAAATAGCAGTCTATCGTTCCCTGAACAAGTATCTCGCGGCCCATATACTCTTTGCGGTATACGAACGGAGCCTCTTTGAAGACTTCCGGCGCCGTAACGGCGCGCTTTCCCACGTCCGAACTGAAGAACGCGGATATCCTTTCGGGGTCGACCGCAGAGGCTTCAGCCGGGCTCAGAATATTCTTCGCCGCCAGTTCCTCAATGAACGCAGCGACATCCTCCGGAGACTTGTTTTCTGCCGTAAACGGTATATGCTCCATTACGCTGTGATAGGCTGTGCCCTTTTCCGCGCCGCTTAGCTTCTTCTCGGAGGAAATGAACGCGGGGATCTTCCGGTCCCTGTAAACGGAAGCATTCTCCTCTTTTTCCTCAGCCCCTTCTTCCCCGCTCAGCACCCTCGGAAGATACTCAAGGCCTGCGCGCTCTATCTCCGCAAGCTGCGACACGCTGTATTTTCGCTTCTGCTTTTCTGAAGGTTCCTCAAAATACCTGCGTCCAAGACGGCCGGATATCTCTTCGGGCGGAACTGAAGGTTTTTCCACAACAAAGCCGTTTTCAAGCGCTTTGCGGAGCTCCGCTTCCCTGGAGCGCAGTCGTACGGGTCGGAGGCAAGCTCCGAAGGCAGGACAACGGTCGTCCTGCCGCGGCCGAGCACCGGCAGCACCATGTCCAGGTAGGTATTGCAGCCCGAAACATCGCCGGGAACGCTGTATTCCGCGGCCTGCAGCTTTTTGAAGGCATCCTGCGCCGTGCCCGAGAGCACAAGTATATCCTTAGCCCTCGTCAGCGCAACATACAGGACGCGTATCGTCTCCGCCAGCTCTTCTCTTTTCTTTCTGCGCTTTATGAGCCCGAAAGACGCGGGGTCTGCGTAGAGGCCTTTTTCCGGGTCGACGATCCTCAGCGCCGCGCCGAGATCTCTGTCGAAAAGCGCCTGCGACGTCTCGCCGCTGTTCTGGAAGAGCTTGTTTCCCAGACCGGCGGTCAGAACAAAGGGAAATTCCAGACCTTTGCTCTTGTGTATGGTCATTATGCTGACCGCGTCGCTTCCGCCTGGGTCTATCCTCGCCTGGCCTGTGTTTATCTTTATCCTGTTGCTGCTTATGGTATCTATGTAGTTTATAAAGCCGTAAAGGCCGGACGCGTTCTCCGCCTCATAGTTCTCAGCCTTGTTTATCAGAGCGCTGAGGTTTGCCCTGCGCTGCTTCCCCGCGGGAAGGGCCGCGCAGAAATCTATTATGCAGGTCTCGTTGAGGAGTTCCCAGAGGAAATCCCCGAGCGGCAGGAATGAAGCCCTGACCCTCCAGGAATCAAGTTTTTCAAGAAACGCCGCGCAGCGGTCCCTTAGTTCACCCTCCGGGCCTTCCGCTGCATACAGAGTAAACGCGCGGTTGTATTCGGTCTGTTTTCTGCCGTCCTCCGCCGGATACGCCGCGTCGGCCCAGACCCTTACAGCTGCAAGATCGTCCGCCCTGAATCCGAACGCCGGAAACCTCAGCACGCTCAGCAGCGGAACGTCTTTCTGCCTGTTGTCTATGAGCCTCAGCAGGTTCATAAACACCTGTATCTCCATGACGTCGAAATAACCCTCGCTGCGGTCGAGCTGCACGGGAATGCCGGCGTCAAGCAGGGTCCGGTAATATACCTCGCCCCTGTTTTTTACGGACTTGAGCAGTATGGCCATATCAGCATACCTGAGCGGCCTGGTGCTTCCGGAAGCGCTGTCATATATGGGCTTTCCGAGGTATTTTTTAATGACCCTGACCGCGTTGAGCGCCTCGAGCTCGTCGGACTTGAGTTCCCCGATCTCCTCGTCTTCAGGCGTTTCGGCTTCTTCAGGCATGCTGCGGCTTATGAGGAAAAATTCCGGTTCATACCGCAGCGGGCCGTCATAAGGAGCGCCTTCAACAAGGCTCGCGTCCGCGTCATACACTATGCCGCAGCTGGCTTCGGTCATTATCTTTTCGAAGATCCCGTTTATATACGCGATGACCGGTCCTTTGCTCCTGAAATTGCTGTTCAGGTCCACTACCTCGCTGCCGGCAAGCTTTCCTGCCTTGATATCCCGGTATTTCGCAAGGAAAAGCTCCGGCTCGGCAAGCCGGAATTTGTAGATGCTCTGCTTGACGTCACCGACCATAAACACATTGTCCGGCCTGCAGATGCGCTGAATAAGGCTCTCCTGCACCAGGTTGCTGTCCTGGTATTCGTCTATGAAGATCGCGTCAAAGCGCTCCCTGCACTCGGCGCAGACTTCTTTGTTCTCCAGTATCCTGAGCGCCATATGCTCTATGTCGCTGAAGTCCAGACAGCGCCGCGCGAGTTTTTTTTCGTTGTATCGTCCGGAAAAATCCGCGGTCAAGGCGCACAGCGCCTTAAGCGGCGGAAGCAGCATAGTTCTCTCCGTTTCGAGTTCGGAAAGCGAAAAGTCCTCAAGAGTCGAGCGGAGATCGTCAAACCGTTTTTTTGCCTTTTTCCTAAGCGCACCGACAGGCTCTTTTACGGTCTCGAAAAGATCCTTTTCCTGCTTGTTGGTCCGCATTGCTGTCCAGGCTATGCCTTCAGAAACCGCTTTAAAGCCTTCCTCGGGAGACCTTTCGAAAGCGGCGAGGAGAGCCTCAGCCGAGGCCATGTCGTCGGCGTGTTTTGCGGATATGTTCGCAAGCGCGCCTTCCGGCACGGAATCGAATATATACGAAGCCATTTTAAGATAGGAACATACGGCGGAGAGTTCCTCTTCCGCAAGCTCCGCGGCGCAGCGCGTAAACTTTCCGCGTCGAAAAGCTTCCCTTCCGCGGCGTCCTTAAGCCAGCCGTCCGGGTCCGGAAGGCTCTGCAGGAAGGTGTGCATGGCGCGTATCATGGCCTTTGCCGGTTCGTTGCTCCTGCTCCCCGCGTAGCGGTCAAGAAAATACAGAAGATCCGGGTCGCGCGACTCGAAGCGGTCCTCAAAGAGCTCGTCCATCGCGTCGCGCTTAAAGATGCTCTGATTCGATTCGTCGCAGATCCTCAGATCCGGATCTACGCCTATAACGTGATAATACCTGCGAAGCAGATCGAGAGCAAAGCTGTGGAACGTGCAGATGCTTGCCCTTCCCAGGATATCGTGCTGATGCCTCAGGAAAGAACGCTTTGCGGGGTCCGTCTCCGGATCCGCCAGCGCCTTTGTCAGCATGCGGCTGATCTTTTCCTTCATTTCGGCCGCGGCGGCGTTCGTGAACGTGACCACGAGCATGCGGTCGATGCCTGTGCCCTCCTCAAGAAGAAGACGTTTTATGCGCTCTACGAGCACCGCGGTCTTTCCGGAACCGGCGGCAGCCGAAACCAGCAGGGTATTGCCCCGCGTCTTAATGGCTTCAAGTTGGCGTTCGGTCCAGTTCATAGACAAATCTTATCAAAGGGGGTGTACAATTATTCTTCCAGTTCCAAAGCCCTTATGACTGACCACGGAGGCGTTTCGAACCCGGGGTCCGGCGCAAAGCTCATGCGGGCGGACACGCTCGAGAATATGTCATTTACAGCGCCCGGTATGGTTCCCCTGCAGACGATCTCGATCTCCGAAATGGCTCCGTTCTTAAGAAGGACCTTTGCTGTGCCGCTGCTGTGGGATATGCTGATATCCCTGATCTGCGGCGCCACGAGCGCGGAGAATCCGTCCATGGCGCTCTCGTCCAGCGTGACGCTGTATTCCGTTCCGGATCCGCTGTCTTTGCGGTTTATTTCACCCAGAAGGAGCATCTGGTATACCATGCGCATAAGATCTTCCGGAACATAGGATGAGACGTCCGTTTCAATAAGTTCACCCTTGTCGCTGCAGAACCCGTCCTCCGTAAAGTAGATCACGCGGCCGCGCCTGGAGACTCTGTTGAGATTCTTGCCGTATATGCCCGTGCGCTCCCAGAGAAGGTTTTCGGAGAGGATCACAGGCCCTGCGTTGGCGCTCAGCTTTACCTCGGCCTCAAGCGGGTCTCTTATGGCAAATTCGGTCCATGCCAGAAGGATCGCCTTGAAGTCGGCGCTTATATCTTCCGCGTTTACGTATGCCTTTGCCGACACCGCGCTGCTCACTTCCACCGGTATCTCGTGTTCCTTTGCGCTTTCGAGCACCTTTACTTTTGCGGAGATCTTTCCGTCCTGCCCGGACCAGGAAACATCCAGGCTGCTCATTTCGCCGTCAGTCACTGTCAGATTCAGATCCACCACATCGGAGGAGCCTATGAGATCTTCCGAGCCGGGTATTATGACCGAAACGATCTTCCGGGCGTCCTCGCCGGCAGCCTCAGCGTGGTAGGTCCTTACACCATTCTGCTCGCTCACATTGACGTCGATCGCGCTGTACATGGACGCGGCGTGTGTGAATATCTGCGAATAGTCGGCCATGAGGCCCTCCGCCCTGTAGCACTTGCCGTTCTCCATTATTATGGTGTTGTTGCAGAAGTATAACGGGCTGCCCTCCCACTGCACGCAGGAAAGCTTTTCGCCGGCGCATTCGGTAACGAACATATTGACCTCGGTATCGAAATTCTGACCTCTGAGGCTGCCGACAAGCTCGAGATTCATGTCGAGTTCACTCTTATGTGAATAGTTGTTGAGGAGGTTATAAAGCTCAAGGCTTCTTGATATGCGCGGTACAAGGCGTATTGCCAGATGCATGGCAAGTCCGAGGACAAGGAGAAGCACGACAAGTATTATGCGGTACTTCTTCTTTTTTCTGCGCGTATTTTCGATATCAGCTTTTTCGCCCTCACCGGCATCAGACTTGCGGCGCCTGCGTATGACAAGGTCTGCTATCAGCAGCAGCTCAGCCACTATAAACAGAACGGTAAGCACCCAGATCCACCACGGTGTGACCCCTGCGGTGACTGTTATTTCCGCAGTTTTTCCTTCCACAGGGAAGCGATAGTAGCTGCCGAATTTCTCGGCTTCGATGCGCTGCCAGCGCCCGTCCGCGAGCATGTACAGCGAAATGTGGCCTCCGGCCATTTCCGGCGGAAGATAGCGCACATAATGTGAATCGAGCCCGTCATCCGGGAGAGTCAGACGCCACTGCTCCTGAACGCTCCGCCTGAAGGAGCGGAGTATGCTGAGCAGGCCTTCGTTGTCGAGCTCAAAATCGAAGACCTCGGGCTGAGCGCCGAACTCTTCGCTGCCGTCAAAGGCTCCTTCCACAAAGAAGGCGGGGCGCTGCGCGCTGCGGCTGACCTCGCTCTTGAGGGCAGTCAGCTCCTGTTCGTAAACGGCGGTGACGGTAGTGTCAAAGTAAAGCTTTCTGAGGTCGGTGCGGTCCCAGTATCCGTATTTTCCTTCGACCTTGGGTATAAACGGGAATTCCGGGGTGATCATAAAGCCGTCTCCGTATTTAAACGGTATGCTTAAAACGTTCTCTCCGTTCGCTATGAAGTCCAGAGTAAACGTCCGGAATTTGTCCGGAATCTCCGGGTCTGCCATGGCCTCGTCATAGGAAAGAGGCTCGGCCTGCCCTTTGCGGCTTACTGTTCCGGCGCCGGCGAGGGATTCGCTGACAAAGCGGTTATCCTTAAGCGTTCCGCTCATGTTTCCGATTATCGCTCCGCTGTACTGCTGGCACTCGGTGACCTCCGGAAGGGCGAAGCATTTTTCGACGAGCAGATCAGAACCCTCGTCGCTGCTGCCGCCCACTATGCCTCCGACGTACTTTCCGCCGGAAAGGCTGGTCTTTGCCCAGCAGCTGCGCACAGTATTGACAGCATATCCGGCAATGCCTCCGACGTAGTTTCCGGAGGATCCTGCGCTTCCGTAGCCCTCGCAGCCGCTGATGACGCCGAACCTTCCGTAGCCGCAGACAGCGCCTATATTATCCTCTTTTCCGGTGATACGGCCTTCATTCCGGCAGCTCAGGAGTATGCACTTCAGCTCGTAGTGGCGCCGGAGAGATGCGGACGTTATCGCTTCGCTGCTCTCCGGATCCAGAGAGTTATAGATCATCATTGATCCCGCTATGCCGCCTGCGTCGTAATCCCCGTCAACAGATCCGGTATTGCTGCACGACAGGACCTTTCCGCTTATGGCGGAGTGAATATCCTCGTCAGAGGTATCCCGCAGGTAATCGGACGAAGACACGTTGTTAATCTCCTCCGTGATGTCCAGGAGAGTATTCATAAGAGCGTTGAACTGCTGGTTTATAAGGCGCACGTCGGCTATCAGAAGATCGGCAGATCCTTTGACCTCCTGATTTAAAAGCTCAATATTGTCCGATATGCCGCGCACAGAGTTGTACAGCGCGTCCGAATCCTCGCGCAGTCCGCCGGTGTCCTTGAATTTCAGAGCCTCCTGAGCGTTAAGGTAATCCATGAGCTGCTCAGCGTCGCGCATGGTCACGGTGAGCCCGTTTGTCGCTTTTTCCGCGCATTCTGACGCCTTTTTGAGTTCCTGCACAGACTCGTCTGCCGATACCATGGCAGCCGAAACAAGATCCATTGCGTCCTTAATATAAGACATGGCTCCGCCGGTATCGCCGTACTTAATAAAACCGCGCCCGTTCATTATGATCTCGATGCCTTTTGCGATCTTCTCAAGAGCGTCGCCGACATCGTCCAGGTCCAGTTTATCGATAGACGGAGCGTCATCGATCTCATCGACAAGATCGTCCATGCCCTTCTGCATCTTCTCGATGCCCGCGCCGATTATATCCGAAGAATGCTGCAGAAGCTCCACGGCATCCTGAAGGTTGTCGATCACCGGTCCGCCGGAGCCGTTTTCAAGCTTGTCGATGGCGCGGTTTACATACGCGGCCGCGTCATTGACCGAATCCATGGCCTTTCTGAAATCGCTGATGACTTCCGCCAGCCGGTCTATGGAATTGTCCAGTATCTCCGATCCGCGGTTTACCTCGGCGATGTCCGCGTCGATGATGTCAGATATCCCGTTCGTAAGCTTCTGAGCCTTGTCCGCCGCGTTGTTCACGCTGTCTCCGATGGCTGTGACGCGCGTCGAAACAGACGCGGAGCTGTCTGCCGCGTCCTTCAGGGTCTTGTCTACGGTGCGGCTGAGGGTATTGAGCTGCTCTCTGAGTTTCGCCACATTGTCTTTGCTCAGATCCAGCTTTACAAAGGGTTCCGCCATGCCGGCGATGCCTCCGACCTCCCTGCGCCCGAAAACGGTCCCGTCGTTAATGCGGTAAGCTATATGGCCGCTGCTGCGCCCCGCGATGCCGCCGAGGTTGTAGCCTATATGCTGATAGCCCACGCTTCCGTAGTTGCGGCAGCTTAAGATATTGCCGTCGGAATAGCCCGCTATGCCTCCGGTGTCGACGGTAAGGTTGTAGATATCCGGGCTCGCCAGCCCGCTGATACCGTTTGCGAAATTGAGATTCATCCCTTCAAAGGAGATGGACGGATCCAGGGAATGGGTGTTTACATAGGCCCGGTTATTGCAGGATGATATGCTTCCGCGGTTGTTGCCGGCAATGCCGCCGCTTCTGTCCTTTCCGAAAACGCCTCCGTTAGAACGGCTGCGGCGTATTATTCCGGAATACGCGTTTTCGCCGGCAATGCCGCCGACGCGTTTCTGCCCGTTAACGGTGCCTGCAAAGGAGCAGTTGTCTATGATGCCGCGGTTGATGCCCGCGACGCCTCCGGCCATGTCGGCGCTCCCTCCCGGAGCCACATAGCCCTCAAGGTTGAGGCAGCGCACAGTGCCGGTCTCCTCGATCATCCCGAAGAATCCGGCAGGAGAATAATTCCCTGTAATGTTGAGCCCCGTGATGGTATGGTAGTTGCCCTCAAAGGTCCCGCTAAAGCTTGCTATGGGCGTAAAATCGACGCCGCTTAAAGAAATGTCCTTCTGGAGCACGACGGTCTTTCCTGCGGACCAGGCGTCGTAGCGGCAGTTTTTGGACAGGTTTAAAATGTCTTCCGCGCTGTTAAGGTATACAGTTTTGTCCGAGGCTTCTTCACCCTCGGCAAAGGCCGGAACGCAAAGCTGCAGCAGCATCGCGAGCATCAGCAGAAGCGCTGCGGAAACGCGGAACAGGCTATGCTTCTTCATCTTCCGCCTCCTTTACTTCGCCGGAGACAAGCTCGAGCTTCGCATCCCCTTCAACTGTAGCGTGCATTATTCCGGTGACGGTCCCGTTTATCGTACCACGCACCGCGCCGTCTATCACCATGCGGCCGCTCGCCTCGCGGCGCCTTATGGGCATAGCCACGGAGAACGAGGTCTTTTCTATGATCTTATCGCCCACCAGCAGCAGCTGCGGCAGAACGAACAGCACCAGCACTATGGAGATGAGCGTGCCGCGGCAGATGCTCTGCCCTATGCCCACTATGGTGCCCTCGGAGCTGATGCGCCCGAGCATGAATCCTGCGGCCGCCAGAATGCTTCCGGAGGTAAGGATGGTCGGGAAGGCGAAGTTCATCGTCTCGATTATCGCGTCGCGTTTTGACATGTTCTCCTTGATCTCCGTATACCGGCTGGCGATGACTATCGCGTAGTCGATATTGGCGCCCATCTGTATGGACGAGACTATCAGGTATGCAATAAAGAACAGATCGACCTTCGTAAAGAACGGTATCGAGAAATTGACCCAGATGCTGCCCTGAATGACCATTATGAGCAGCACCGGCATGCCTGCGGACTTGAAGGTGAACAGCAGGACTATGAGCACTATGAGTATGGACATCACGCTGACCGTTATGTTGTCACGCGCGAAGGATTTCTTGAATTCGTAGGCGTTGGTGGATTCGCCGACCACATAGACCTTGCCGTCCGGGTAATGTTCCTGCGCGACCTGCATGATCCGGTCCGTAAAAGCGTAGGTCTCGTCGCCCGTGACCGGAAGGTTCAGATATATGAGCATGCGGCTGAAGTCCTCGCCCTGCAGCTGAAGCTTGCCGTTGCGCATCTTTACTGCCGCGTCTTTGAGCATTTTGGTCTGTTCGTCGCTGAGGGTCACATAGCCCTGGTCGATGTAGTCGCAGACATACAAAAAGATATCGATGAGCGGGACGCCGTAAGTGGATATGCCGCCTATAAGCTTTGAATAGTCGCCTTTCTCTGTAGCGTAGGCCGAATAGACCAGCACAGCCAGCTCGTAGTCTATGTCCGCAAGCTCCGCAAACTGTCTCGGAGTGAGCTTGTCGGTAAGCGTGTAGCCGTCCAGCGCCTCGATATTGGAAAGGCCCATGGTATTGTTGACCTCGGGCATGGAATCCAGCTCGGCAAGTATGGCTTTTTCTTTTTCGTAATCGCCTGCAGGCACAACAAGAGCCACCAGATTGGACGATGTGAAGGTGTCCCTTATCATATTTGCGGATATCTGCTGATTGTTCAGCTTAGGCGTTTTGATGGTATCGTAGCCGTAGACGTACGGGCAGTGGCTCGATAGTATGTATCCTGCGACGATAAGCACGGCAAAGATTATCGGCACCACATGGCGCGTGGCGTAGTCGAACTTTCCGACGAAGGAGATCTTCGGGACAAGGTTCCTGTGCTCGGTCTTGTCCATGAGCGGTCCGAAGAGCACCAGCAGGCCCGGCATGAACACGAATACGGAAAACAGCGCGTACAGTATTGCCTTTATAAGGCAGACGCCCATGTCCGGACCAAGGCGGAACTGCATGAATATCATCGCCACAAGGCCGCCTATGGTCGTAAGGCTGCTTGCGCCTATCTCGGGAATGCCCTTGCTCAGAGCAACTATTGCGGCTTCCCTTATGGGCATTGACTCTTTTTCTTCTTTGAAGCGGTTGCAGAGTATTACGGCGTAGTCAAGCGACAGAGCCAGCTGCAGTATGCTGGTCACGGAGTTCGACACAAAGGATATCTTGGGGAAAAGGAAGTTGGTCCCCATATTGAGGATCATGGCGCTTCCGAAGGTGAGCGCCAGCACCGGGACTTCGGCAAAGGTCTTCGACGTCAGAACGAGGACTATGGCCACTATTATGCCGACTATGACCATTATGACGCCTATCTCCTGGTCTATTATCTCCGCGGTCTGGTTTCCGAGAGTGGTGCTGACATAGGTGTCGTAGGCCCCATAGCGGTTCAGGATGGCATTCAGGCCCTCAAGACAGCGCCCGTCATCCTCCGGATAATCAAAGGTCACGTCGTAAAGGGCAGAGACGTTGTTGTAATGGTCGGTGGTATTGTCAAAGTTCACACCCTGCACGCCTTCAAAAGATGCTATGTCCGCCGCGATCTCCTGGGCGCGTGCATAGCTGACGTTGGCGAACATTATCTTGGCCGAGCCGAAGGTGGTGAACTGATCTTCCATTACATCGAGCCCCTTGCGGGTCTCTGAGGTGGACGGAAGATAAGCGGTAAGCTTGTTTTCAACGACTACCCAGTTTTTTGAAAATAACGAAAACACAAGCATTATGCCCATAAGCAAAAATACCAGGTTTCTTTTATCGACTATGAATGTTGCGAGCTTTGTCATGAAGCCCGTCTGTTCTTTATTTTCAGATGCATTCATTCGCAATGACCTTCTTGTTAATAATGGTTTATTATACCACCAATCGGCTTATAATCCAATGTATCAAAGCGGCACCTAAGGGCGGTTTTGCATAAGTTCTTTATTTCCAACGAGGCAAAAAAGATGTATTATATAGTTTAGTGCATTTCTATAGTAAATAGAACGACAGAAAGGATCGAAACAATATTATGAACAGACCCACAATGCTTTTAATAATGGACGGCTGCGGCATCGCTCCGGAAGGCCCCGGCAACGCGGTCACGACCGCAAAGACCCCCAATCTCGACAGGCTCTGGAAGGAATATCCGCACACCCAGATCGAGGCGAGCGGAAAAGCCGTAGGCCTGCCCGCGGGACAGATGGGCAATTCCGAGGTCGGCCACACCAATATGGGCGCAGGCCGCGTCGTATGGCAGGAGCTTTCCAAGATCACCAACGAGATCGAGGAAGGCAGCTTCTTTAAGAACGACGTGCTTCTCCGCGCCATGGAGCATGTTAACAAAAACAACAGCACCCTGCACATATTCGGACTTATGTCCGACGGCGGGGTACATTCCCACATCGAGCACATCAAGGGAATTGCCAGGATGGCAAAGATGAACGATATAAAGCAGATGTACGTGCACTGCTTCATGGACGGCCGCGACACCCCTCCGACATCCGGCGCAGGCTATGTCAAGGAGATGGAAGACTATCTTGAGCAGCTCGGGCTCGGCAAGGTCGGCCTCGTCAGCGGGCGCTACTACGCGATGGACCGCGACAAGCGCTGGGACCGCGTGCAGCTCGCGTACGAAGCTCTTACAGAGTCTGCCCTCCCCGGAGATACCAGCGGAGTTGAAGCTGTAAAGGCCGCATATGCATGCGAAGAGACCGACGAATTCATCAAGCCCCGCGTCTGCAACGGCTTTGACGCCATAAAGAGCGGCGACGCTATAATTTTCGCGAACTTCCGCCCCGACCGCGCAAGAGAGATAACCCGCGCGTTCGTCGATCCGGATTTCGAAAGCTACGGGTTCAAGCGCGGAGTCGTCCTTTCGGACCTCTTCTACGTCTGCATGACCCAGTACGACGTGACCATCCCCAACGTGGAAGTCGCTTTCAAGCCGCAGTCACTTAAGAACACGCTCGGAGAATATATCAGCAGTCTCGGGCTTAAGCAGCTCCGCATAGCCGAGACCGAAAAATACGCTCACGTAACATTCTTCTTCAACGGCGGTCTCGAAGCTCCCTACGAAGGCGAAGAGCGCATACTTGTCGACTCC
>JAFYFK010000243.1 GCA_017543805.1 Bacillota bacterium
CTCCCTTAAATACGGAATCTATCGCGCCTGCGCTGCCCGGCATCTGCCAGGCGGCTTCCCTGCCCGCTATGACAAATATCACCACCAGGTCCATGACCGCAAAAAACAGCACCAGGCGCAGCGCGTTGCCGAGGGCGATGCGGAGCGCCAGAGAGCCTGTCCTTATCCTGCTGTCGTTTTTACTGTTCATCCGAATCCTTTATCACATAACCCACACCGCGCACGGTCTGTATGACCGCCGCGCCGAAAACGTTGTCGATCTTGCTGCGGAGATAGCGGATATATACGTCGACTACGTTGGTCTCACCGAAATAGTCGAAACCCCAGACTTTCTCGAGAAGCGTGTCGCGGGACAGAACTACGTTCTTGTTCTCAAGCAGGACCTTGAGAAGTTCGAATTCCCTTGCGGTAAGGTCTATAAGCGAATCCGCGTAATGCACGTCGTGACGGCTTTCGGAGAGCCGCAGTCTGCCGCAGCAGAGTTCGTCCGACATCCCGGGATCCTTCCCGGCCGCGCCTGCCGGAGAAGCGCCCGCAGCCTGCCTCCGTCTCAGCGCGAGCCTTATGCGCGCCAGGAGTTCTTCTATGGCGAATGGCTTTGTTATATAGTCGTCAGCGCCCGTGTCCAGACCTGAGACTTTATCCATTACAGAATCTCTGGCCGTGAGCATTATCACAGGCACGTTCGAAGTCCTGCGGAGCCTCCGCAGGACTTCGAGCCCGTTAAGTTCGGGCAACATGATGTCGAGGAGCACAAGCGCGTACTGTCCGCTTTCGGCCTCTTCAAGACCGCTGCGCCCGTCGGCGCACTTGCCTGTCTCATAGCCCTCGTGCCGGAGTTCCAGCTCGATAAAGCGGGCCATTTTTTCTTCGTCTTCGATTATTAAGATCTTTTC
Organism: Bacillota bacterium; assembly: GCA_017543805.1. Taxonomy (GTDB): domain Bacteria; phylum Bacillota; class Clostridia; order Peptostreptococcales; family Anaerovoracaceae; genus RGIG7041. The sequence goes on from JAFYFK010000243.1 coordinate 897, forward strand.
GTTCATTACTGTAAATGGTTTATAATATTCGGGTTTTAAAAGTGCCTTTGCGGGCACGCTCTCGCTATCTGGGCCCCCTCCCAGCGGTTCTAAGCTCTGTCTTCGCCTTTGGCTCGCCAATCGCTAAGAACCGGGTTCCCCGAATACCCGCGCCAGGCATCTTTTAAAACCCTCATTCGCACTTACTGCTGTCCGTTGGCTGCGCTGTCGCTGTAGCTTCCGTTATGATCTTCGCCTTGCTGGGTGTTGCTCTGCGGGGTCGAGAATTCAGCCTTTACCTTCTGCCCGGCGTTGTAGGTCGCTTCCGCGGCGCTGTTCATGGCGCTGTTGATGTTCGATTTGCCGAGGTCAACGCCTTCAAACTGGAAGCGGAACCCTATCAGCAGCAGCACTACGCAGAGCGCGAGCATTACCCAGAAGTTGATCAGGAACAGGATTGCCGGAATGATCACCGGGATGCGCAGCACCTGTTTCTCCTGCTTATTGTAGAGGTTCAGGTAATTCTGAGTGATGATCTCCCAGAGCCTGCTGAAGAATGCTCTGACCTTTCCGCCTCTTCCCGGACCGGTCTTCTGGCCGCCGGCCGCATCGTTTCCGATGTCCTTGAAGTGCTTTTCGTTGGGATTCATATTGAAATCCGCGGATTGGTATCTGTGAGCGTCTTCCCTGTCTATTACTTCGGACTCAACAAATGTTGCGTTCTTTTCCTCCAGATCGATCAGCGCGTCGAGCAGGTTCCAGTCGCTGCGCTCAAGCGCGTTCTTTGCTTCCGTATAGCTGCATCCTGCCTTCTGTACAAGCTGTTCTACCTTTTCTACTCTTTCCATGTCTTCCATCGTATTTTCCTCCGTTTTCTGTTTTATGGGTAACCCCTTTTGATGGTCCCATAATAAACCGTCAAAATTAAGATGCCATTTAAGAAAGATTAGAAAACGATTAGAAATATATTTGATTACGCAAAGATGTATGTACTCTACGGGCACGCTCTCGCTACCTGCGTCTCGCAGCGGTTCTAAGCTCTGTCTTCGCCTGCGGCTCGCCAATCGCTAAGAACCGGCGGCCTTAGAGTACCCGTGCGAACACATACATCTTTGCTATTACACATACATTTTTGCTATTAATACTGTAATTATTAGTACCCTGCTTTTTTATCTACGATGTGCTTAAGCGTTTCGCCGTTGAGATATCTGTGAAGATTGACTCCGAAAATGCGAACCACTTTCTCGTAGGTTTCCTTCATAAAGAACTGGCCGCCGGAATGAGGAGTGATGATGACATTAGGCATATCCCAAAGCTCGTCATCCGCGGGCAGAGGTTCCGGCTCGGTGACGTCAAGACCTGCCGCAAAGAGATGTCCGTCCTTCATTACTTTCTTAAGAGCTGCCGGATCGATGGCGCTGCCGCGGCCGTCATTTATGATCACCGCGGTCGGCTTCATC
>JAFYFK010000029.1 GCA_017543805.1 Bacillota bacterium
AGCCCATGCGGGCCAAGCGGTTTTTAAGCTGGCGTATCTGCTCATCTTCCCGGGGCGCCTTTTTATGCCGCTCGCAGGCGCTGCAGGAAAGCTCGCCGCAGTTCATAGTTTTATCATCCATTTTCAAACTCCTTTCGGATACCCCCTGTGGGTATCTTTGGCGCAAGAGAATAATATACCCCCAAGGGGTATTTTGTCAAGCGGCATTGGGAAAATCTTAAAACAATTGTCGGTCAAAATATGAATGTCAGGCCCTGAACACAAGATTTTGGGGAAGCCTCCGCTCCTGATACATCCTGTAGCCGGGGGCAGTTCTTTAGTTCTGTAAAGTGTTGAAATTAGTGGATTTTTGCCTTGTCGCAGCGGGAAAAATACTGTTGACAAATTAAAGGTCTGATGATAACATGTCAGATGATAAGACTAAAGTGAGGTAAAAACACAGTGACTCTTGCAATGAACACGACAACCAGACTTGGTGCTGTAGATCAGGTAGTAGCCTTTGTAAAGGGCGGCATCCAGTCCGGCGATCTTAAAGTCGGTGAAAAGCTTCCTAACGAAGCCGAACTTGCATCTGTCATCGGAGTAGGCCGCTCCTCTCTCAGGGAAGGCATGCGCATCCTCAACGCTTACGGCCTTGTAGACATCCGTCAGGGTGACGGCACCTACATCGACAATAAAAGCGAAGAAAAATTCATCGAGATCCTCAATCTTCAGACCACCGGAAATTATCAGTACCTGATGGAGCTGCGCCGCGTAATCGAAACGGGTTCCATCGCTTTGGTATGTCCGAAGATAAGCGACGCGGAGATCGATGAGCTTCAGGACCTGGTGGATGTGCTTGTCCCCGGCAACGATATCGTAAGATGCGTAGACGCGGACAGGGCCTTCCACACCAAGCTGATAGAAAAGACCGGCAATCCGCTCATCATAAGCCTTAACAATATGATCTACCAGAACAGGATGAGCCTGCTTCTGACGATCTTAACGGATAAAAAAATACTTGCCGACGCGAGGACAGCCCATCAGGCTATCCTGGACGCGCTGCGCACGAGGGACGTCTCGAAGTGCATCGAGGCGGTCACAAAGCATCTGGACACCACAATGGTGCATCTGGACAACATGGATCTGGTTTAGCGCTGTAAATACAGCCGGAGGAGCCATAAAAAAATCGCTCAAAAACATCTGATGTTCGGACGATTACTAAAGGTTTTTAAAATAATTTTTATATACCGTATAAGAATGAAAGGAGAAGAAATTGGGTAAGAAAATTATTGACATCATGGACGGCAACCAGGCAGCCGCATATGTATCTTATGCGTTTACCGAGGTAGCGGCGATCTTCCCGATCACCCCGAGCTCGCCCATGGCAGAACATGTTGACGCTTGGGCAGCAAACGGAAAGAAGAACCTTTTCGGCCAGCCCGTACAGGTCGTTGAGATGCAGTCCGAGGGCGGCGCTGCAGGCACCGTGCACGGTTCCCTCCAGTCCGGCGCTCTGACCACCACCTACACCGCATCACAGGGTCTCCTGCTGATGATCCCCAACATGTACAAGATCGCCGGCGAAATGCTCCCCGGCGTGTTCCACGTTTCCGCAAGAACACTTTCCGTTCATGCGCTTTCCATCTTCGGTGACCACTCCGACGTCATGGGTGTAAGAAGCACCGGCTTCGGAATGCTCGCATCCGGTTCTCCGCAGGAAGTCATGGATCTCGGCGCGGTAGCCCACCTCGCAGCCATCCACTGCAGAATGCCCATTCTCCACTTCTTCGACGGTTTCCGCACTTCCCACGAGATTCAGAAGATCGAATGCCTTGACTACGAAGACCTCAAGCCGCTCGTAGACATGGACGCTCTCTACGCGTTCAGAAAGCACGGCCTCAACCCCGAGCATCCCTCCACCAGAGGAACCACCGTAAATCCGGACATCTTCTTCCAGTGCAGGGAAGCTCTCAAGGACAAGCTCGACGCCATCCCTGACGCAGTTGAGCACTACATGGCTGAGATCGCCAAGATCACCGGCCGTGAGCATCACGTATTTGACTATTACGGCGCTCCCGACGCAGACAGAGTCATCGCTGTTATGGGCTCTGCCTCCGAGACCGCAAAAGAGACCGTCGACGCTCTCCTCGCGAGAGGCGAAAAGGTCGGCGTCCTCATCGTTCACCTCTACCGTCCGTTCTCCGAGAAGTACTTCTTCGCAGCTCTGCCCGAGACCGCAAAGAAGATCGCTGTTCTCGACCGCACCAAGGAACCCGGCGCAATGGGCGAACCTCTCTATCAGGACATCTGCGCTATCCTCAAGAAGAACGAGTGCGACATCGCCGTCGTAGGCGGCCGCTACGGACTCTCCTCCAAGGATACCACCCCGGGACAGATCCTCGCTGTATTCGACGAACTCAAGAAGGACGCTCCCAAGAACGACTTCACCATCGGCATCACCGATGACGTTTACAACAGCTCTCTCCCCGTTACCGAAGAGCCTGTCACCGGCGGCGAAGGACTCACCTCCGCTGAGCTCTGGGGCATGGGTTCTGACGGCACCGTCGGCGCCAACAAGAACTCCATCAAGATCATCGGCCACACCACCGATCTCTACTGCCAGGCATACTTCGTATACGACTCCAAGAAGTCCGGCGGACTTACCCAGTCCCACCTCCGTTTCGGAAAGGATCCGATCCGTTCACCGTATCTCATCACTTCCGCGGACTTCGTAGCATGCCATACCCCGGCCTATGTCAACAAGTATGACATGGTCAAGGACCTCAAGGACGGCGGGATCTTCCTCCTCAACTGCCCGTGGGATATGGAAGGTCTCGAAAAGAACCTCCCGGCTTCCATGAAGCGTGCGCTCGCCGCTAAGCACGCCAAGCTCTACACCATCGACGCTATCAAGATCGCCCGTGAGCTCGGCCTCGGCAGCAGGACCAACACAATACTGCAGGCTTCCTTCTTCTATCTCACCAAGGTCATTCCCATCGACCAGGCAGTAGCAGAGATGAAGGACGCTATCTACAAGACCTACTTCCTCAAGAAGGGCCAGGCCGTTGTAGACATGAACAACGCTTCCATCGACTACGGCATCAAGGAACTCAAGGAAGTTGAGATCCCGGCAAGCTGGGCGACCGCAGAGGACGCTCCTGTCGAGAAGAACGTTCCCGACTTTATCAGAGACGTCGTAGACCCGATGAACCGCCAGGAAGGCAACAGCCTGCCGATGTCCGTGCTCATGAAGTACGGCCTCGAGGACGGCACCTGGCCGGCAGGCACCTCCAAGTACGAGAAGAGAGGAACCGCCGTCGACGTACCCAAGTGGGACGCTGACAAGTGCCTCCAGTGCAACCAGTGCTCGCTCGTCTGCCCGCACGCTGCGATCAGACCGATCCTCCTCGACGAGGAAGAAGCCGCGAAGAAGCCCGAAGGATTCACTACCGTTAAGGCCAAGGGCGTTTCCGGCAATTACGAATACAGACTTCAGGTATCACCGCTCGACTGCACAGGCTGCGGAAGCTGCGTCAACTGCTGCCCGGCCAAGGAAAAGGCTATCAGCATGACCCCGCTGGAAGCTATGGTCTCCGAAGCGGACAACTGGGAATTCGCTACCGAAGAAGTCACCATCAAGAAGGATGCCGTTTCCGACAAGACCGTCAAGGCATCCCAGTACGCAAAGCCGTACTTCGAATTCTCCGGCGCATGCGCAGGCTGCGGCGAAACTCCGTACATCAAGCTCGTAACACAGCTCTTCGGAAACCGCATGTACGTTGCCAACGCATCCGGATGCTCCTCCGCTTACGGCGGATCCACTCCGTCCTCCCCGTACTGCACCGACAAGTGCGGACACGGTCCGGCATGGGCTATGTCCCTCTTCGAGGACAACGCTGAGTACGCTTACGGATTCCTCCGCGGCCAGGATGCTGTAAGGATCGAGCTCGTAGAGAAGATCGAAGCTCTCATGAACAAGGGCGTAGCTAAGGAAGCCTGCGCTGAATACCTCGAAAAGGCCAACGATCCGGCAGTTACCGTAAAGGTCTCCGAAGATCTGGTCGCGGCTCTCGAAGGCGTTCAGGATGCTGACGCGGAATTCGTACGCAAGAACAGAGAATTCCTCACCAAGAAGTCCGTATGGGCGTTCGGCGGCGACGGCTGGGCATACGACATCGATTACGGCGGACTCGATCACGTCCTCGCTTCCGGCAAGGACATCAACGTCCTCGTACTCGACACCGAAGTTTACTCCAACACCGGCGGCCAGTCCTCCAAGTCCACCGGCTCCGCTGCTGTAGCCAAGTTCGCCGCAGGCGGCAAGGAGACCAGGAAGAAGGACCTCGGACGCATGGCAATGAGCTATGGTTATGTATACGTTGCGCAGGTTGCAATGGGCGCAGATCCTGCTCAGACCCTCAAGGCTATCCGCGAGGCGGAAGCTTACAACGGACCGTCCATCGTCATCTGCTACTGCCCGTGCATCGAACACGGCGTAAAGAAGGGCATGGGCCTGTCCCAGATGGAAGAGAAGCTCGCGGTCGAAGCAGGCTACTGGCATCTCTACCGTTACAACCCGGATCTCAAGAAGGAAGGCAAGAACCCGTTCCAGCTCGACTCCAAGGAGCCGACCGGCGATCTCCAGGCCTACCTCATGGGCGAGAATCGCTACGCATCCCTGAAGCTCTCCTTCCCCGAAAAGGCAGACAGACTCTATGCTCAGGCTGCCGCTGACGCGAAGGACAGATACGAAACCTATAAAAAGCTTGCAGAATAAAAAGGAGAACTATCTATGGCACTCAAAACAGTAAAAGAGTATATCGACTCTCTCAGAGCGCTGAACACCAGAGTTTACATGTTCGGCGAGAAGGTCGATAACTGGGTCGACCACCCGATCATCCGTCCGAGCATCAACTGCCTCGCGATGACCTATCAGGTTGCCCAGGAGCCGGAGAACGAAGCGCTCATGACCGCGACTTCCCACCTCACCGGCCACAAGATCAACCGTTTCTGCCACATCCACCAGTCCACCGAAGACCTCGTAAACAAGGTCAAGATGCAGAGACTCCTCGGACAGAGGACCGCAAGCTGCTTCCAGCGCTGCGTAGGTATGGACGCAATGAACGCCGTTTATTCGACCACTTTTGAGATCGACGAAAAGCACGGCACTGACTATCACGAAAGATTCAAGAAGTTCCTCATCATGGTCCAGGACAACGACCTCGTTGTCGACGGCGCCATGACCGACCCCAAGGGCGACAGAGGCAAGGCTCCCCACGAGCAGGCTGATCCGGACATGTACGTTCATGTCAAGGAACGCCGCCCGGACGGCATCGTAGTCAGCGGCGCAAAGTGCCACCAGACCGGTTCCGTCAACTCCCACTGGCACCTCTTTATGCCGACCGTGGCTATGAGAGAGGCTGACAAGGACTTCTCCATCTGCTTCGCGTGCCCCTCCGACGCCGACGGCATCTACATGGTATACGGACGCCAGTCCTGCGATACCAGAAAGCTCGAAGGCTGCAGCATCGACGTAGGCAACGCCAAGTTCGGCGGCCAGGAAGCCCTCGTAGTCCTCGACGACGTATTCATCCCCAACGAATACATCTTCATGGACGGCGAATATGACTTCTCCGGTATGCTCGTAGAGCGCTTTGCAGGCTTCCACCGTCAGAGCTACGGCGGCTGCAAGGTAGGCGTAGGCGACGTTCTTATCGGCGCTACCGCTCTCGCCGCTGAATACAACGGCGTAGAGAAGGCTTCCGCAGTCAAGGACAAGCTCATCGAGATGACCCACCTCAACGAGACCCTGTATTCCTGCGGCATCGCGTGCTCCTGCGAAGGCTGCCAGACCAAGTCCGGAAGCTATCTGATCAACCTGCTCCTGGCCAACGTCTGCAAGCAGAACGTAACCAGATTCCCCTACGAGATCGTAAGACTCGCTGAGGACGTCGCGGGCGGACTCATGGTCACCATGCCCTCCGAGACCGACTTCAAGTCCCCGACCGTAGTCGGAAAGAACGGCGAGAGCATCGCTGACGTCTGCAACAAGTTCTTCGCGACCCGTCCGGAAGTCCCGACTGAAGACAGACAGAAGGTTATGAGATTCCTTGAAAACATCTGCCTCGGTTCCGCAGCGGTAGGCTACAGGACAGAATCCCTCCACGGCGCGGGTTCCCCCCAGGCCCAGAGGATCATGATCGCCCGTCAGGGAGACATGGAAGGAAAGAAGAAGCTTGCAAAGCGTATTGCAGGTATTGAAGAAAAATAATATAATATTAAGACACGCGCCATCAACTAAAGTTATCCACCGGCGATCCTGCCCAAAGCTTCGCCGGTCGATATAAAAGAAGGTAAGACATTTTCAGAAAGTGAGGAAAGAAATGAAAACAAACCTTAAGAAGCTTACAGCTTTACTCGTTGCTGTAGCAATGATGTTCGCACTTGCTGCATGCGGCGGAAGCAAGACTGAACCGGCTCCGGCATCCAACACCCCGGCTCCGGCAGCAAGCGCTCCGGCATCTGAACCCGCAAAGACTGATGATACCGTTTATCATCTCTCCTGGGCACACAGCTCTTCCACCAGCGACAGACTTGCTCTCGCTACCGAGAAGATGGCAAAGGAACTCGAAGAGGCTTCCAACGGCAGACTCATCATCGATCACTATCCCGCTTCCCAGCTGGGTGCTGAGAGAGAAGAGCTCGAAGGCGTCCTCCTCGGAACCATCGACTGCGTCGTAATCTCCGGCGGTCCGTCCGCAAGCTTCGCTCCTTCCGTATTCGTAACCAATATGCCTTATCAGGTTTCCGACCGTTTCATCGGCCAGAAGCTCTATGACGGCGACTTTGGTAAGATGCTCGGAAAGAAGACCTCTGAAGAAGCTGGCTGGCTCTTCCTTGGCTGGGGCGAAAACGGTCTCCGTCAGTTCTCCAACTCCAAGAGAGAGATCAGAACTCCGGAAGATATGAAGGGCCTCAAGATCAGAACCATGGAGAACGACATCCATATGGCTATCGTAAACTCCCTCGGCGGATCCGCTACCCCGATCGCATTCTCCGAACTCTACACCGCTCTTCAGCAGGGTACTGTTGATGGCCAGGAGAACGGTCTTGCTCTTACCTACTCCATGGGATTCTATGAAGTAGTTAACCAGATGACCCTGCTCCCGCACATCTACGATGCATACCTCGTACTGATGAACCAGCAGAAGTTCGACTCCCTGCCCGCAGACCTCCAGGCTCTCATGCTTGAGTACGGCCAGAAGTATTGCGTATATGAGAGAGAATTCAACCTCCAGAACGACGAGGACGCTCTCAAGGCAATGACCGCTGCAGGTCTCAATACCTACACCCCGACCGAAGCTGAAGCTCAGCTCTTCATCGAGGCTACCAAGCCGGTAGAGCAGATGGTAAGAGACAAGGTCGGCGACGAGCTTGTTGACGCTTACATCGCAGGCGTTCAGGCATTAAAGTAATTTAACCGCTCAGTTAGTTACAGCACAATCATGGCTGCCCGAAGTTCTTCGGGCAGCCATCCTTAAGGAGATTTCTTACATGAAGAAAGTGATCGAATTCTTTGACAAGGTGCCTGTATCGAGATTCCTGTCGTCGATGTTCCTTATCGCGATGGCGCTCATTATGACTATGAACGTTATCCTTCGCTACATCTTCGGCTTCTCATTCAACTGGGGCGACGAGATCCTTCGTTACCTCTGCGTATTCATGGCATTTTTCGGCACCGCGGCCGGCTTCAACAGCGGCGTTCATATCGGTATTTATGTATTTGTAGAACACGTTATACCGGAACCGGCAAGGAAGTATTTCCGTCTGTTCGCAGACCTCGTTACAATAGCCTTCCTTTGCTTCCTTACTTATTACGGAATCGTAATGTATAACAGGATCATAGCGACTAACCAGGTATCCCCTGCGCTCCATGTTCCGATGCAGTTTATCTATGCAGTCATCCCGGTAATGGCAATCCTGTCCATCATCCAGATGCTGATCCAGATATTCTATCATAAGTCGTATCTTAAAGAACGTGTATAGGGAGGTACGAACATGATAGCACCGTTATTTATTACATTATTGCTCCTCATGCTGCTCGGCGCTCCGATCGCTGTCGCTATCGGTGTTGCTCCTATCGTCGCGATGATCTCCGGCGGAATGACACAGCAGCTCTTTATAACCGCCCAGAGAATGGTCACCGGTATCGACTCCACCGTTCTCATGGCAATTCCTCTCTTCGTCTTCGCAGGCGGAATCATGGGAAAGGGCGGTATCTCCAGGCAGATCGTAAACATGAGCTATGAGCTCTTCGGATGGATCCCCGGTTCCCTGGGTGTCGTAAACGTAATCGCCTGCATGTTCTTCGCGGCGATCTCCGGTTCCGCTCCCGCTACCGTAGCCGCTATCGGCGGCCTCATGATCCCGTCCATGATCGATGACGGATATCCCGCAGGCTATGCCGGAGCTCTCTCCGCAGCCGCCGGCGTAATCGGATGCATCATTCCTCCGAGTATCCCGTTCGTAAACTACGGTCTCATTACCCAGCAGTCCGTAAGCGAACTGTTCGCTGCGGGCGCTGTCCCCGGAATCCTGATGGGCGTAGGCCTCTGCGTATTCAACTCCGTCATGGCTGTAAAGCACGGCTGGGGCTCCCGCAACAAGGGCATCGACCTCAAGAAGTGCGGCAAGACCTTTGTTCACGCTTTCTGGGCTCTGCTCACCCCGATCATCATCCTCGGCGGAATCTACGGCGGTATCTTCACCCCGACCGAAGCTGCAGCAGTTTCCTGCGTATACGGACTTCTTGCAGGCCTCTTCATCTACAAGGGCTTCAAGTTCCCGGACGTTGTCGAAGTTGCTTACGACTCCGTAAAGTCCTCCGCAATGATACTCTTCATAGTTGCGACAGCTAACATCTTCAGCTTCATCGTAACCAAGGAGCAGGTACCGGCAAAGCTGGCCAACCTGATCATGGGCGTCACCGACAACTGGGTGATCGTTCTGCTGATGATCAACATCATCCTGCTGATCAACGGCTGCTTCCTCGAGACCACAGCATCCACCTACATTTACACCCCGATACTCTACCCGCTGATCATGCAGCTCGGCTATGACCCGGTACAGTTCGGCGCGGTAATGGTAATGAACCTCACCATGGGCCTCATCACCCCGCCGCTCGGCGTCAACCTCTTCGTTGCCGCGGGTATCGACGAACGTGTAACGTTAAACGATGTAATCAAATACATCTGGGGTCTGTTCGGCGTAGAAGTTGCAGTTCTGCTGCTCATAACCTATATACCGAGCATTTCCCTGTTCCTGGTCAATATGATCAGACAATAAATTTAAGTTATGACTATGCAGGGTGCGGATACGCTGCACCCTGTATTATTTGACGCTTTTTACAGGAGAGAGATCAAAATGAAAATCGTAATCACCGACTATGAGTTCCCCAATCTTAACCCGGAACATGACGCTTTTAAGAACCTTCCGGCTTATGACCTGGTAGAAGCAAAGTGCACCACCCCCGAGGAGTGCGCGGTTGCCTGCAAGGACGCTGACGGCGTTCTCAACCAGTGGAACCACCTGACCGCTGACGTCATCAACGCAATGGAGAAGTGCAAGGTAATCGCTACCTACGGCATCGGCGTTGACAAGATCGACGTGGAAGCTGCTACCGCAAAGGGCATCTATGTATGCAACAGCCCGGACTACAACAAGGTCGAGGTTTCCAACCACATCTGCGCCATGATCATGGCTCTGAGCCGTCAGCTCTTCCAGTCCGACAGACTTATGCGTCAGGACAAGTACGGCTGGATGTATCTCGACAACGAGCTCCATCGTCCGAACGTACAGACCCTCGGTTTCATCGGCTTCGGAAGGATCGCACGCCAGGTTGCCCAGAAGATGAGCGACGCATTCCAGATGAACATCATCGCTTACGATCCGTTCCTTACCGAAGAGCAGGTCGCTTCCGGCCGCGGCAAGAAGGTCGATCTCGAGACCGTTATGAGAGAGTCTGATTTCGTCTCCATCAACGTATCCCTCACCAAGGACACCTATCATCTGATCACCAAGAAGGAACTCGAAATGATGAAGCCGACCGCTTACATGGTCAACTGCAGCCGCGGCGCCATCATCGACGAGCACGATCTCTATGAAGTCCTCCGCGACAAGAAGATCTACGGCGCAGCTCTCGACGTATTCGAAGTTGAGCCTATTCCTTCCACCCACGAGCTCATGACCCTCGACAACGTCATCATGACTCCGCACAGCGCATGGCACACCCGCGAATCCATGTGGGAGATGCAGTGGGGCGCAGCTGACCAGGTCGCAAAGGTACTCGCAGGCCAGGAGCCTGACCACTGCGTAAACCTCGAGGCTGTTAAGAAGGTGCTCGGAAAGTAAGACCGGAAGTTTTCCTTCTTATAAAAGGTTATATCGGCGAAAGGCCGGGCGTTTGCCCGGTCTTTCGATTTAGCCGGGCTTTTTTCAAAAATCTTTGTTTTTTGTCCACATAAGGACATTAAATTGATATAATAAGTTGTTAAACGTTTCGGAACCGCGGCGGACGCGCAGCGGTCACAGTTATAAACGGAGGTTTAAAATGTTCAATAAGCTTATTGAAAAGATCAAGGCGGAACCGAAGACGATGGTCTTCACCGAGGGTACCGACGCGCGTATCCTCGAGGCTGCATCCAGGCTTCTTGCTGAAGGCCTGATGAACGTAGTTCTGGTCGGAGAAGTCGACGCTGTAAAGAAGGCAGCTGCTGACGGCGGATTCAATATCGAAAAGGCCACCATCCTCGACCCGCTTACTTATCCGGAAATGGATGCTATGGTAGACACCATGGTAGAGCTCCGCAAGGGCAAGATGAGCCCCGAAGAGTGCAAGGCCGCTCTGTCCAAGGGCAACTATTTCGGCACCATGCTCGTTAAGATGGGCAAGGCCGACTGCCTGCTCGGCGGCGCTACCTATTCCACCGCTGACACCATCCGCCCGGCTCTCCAGCTTGTTAAGACCAAGCCCGGCGCGCACCTCGTAAGCTCTGTCTTTATTCTCGTAAGAGACAACGGACCGGAAGAGCTCAGGACCATCGCTATGGGCGACTGCGCTGTAAATATCGATTACAAGGACGATCTGGACAAGGAAGGCAACGTAAAGCTCTCCGGCGCCCAGAAGCTTGCTGAGGTTGCTGTTGAAGTCGAGAAGTGCGCCCGCGTATTCGGCATCGAGCCGAGAGTCGCCATGCTGAGCTTCTCCACCAACGGTTCCGGCAAGGGCGGCACTGTTGCTCTCTCCCACGAGGCTGTTAAGATCGCAAAGGAAATGAATCCGGATATGCTTATCGACGGCGAGATGCAGTTCGACGCTGCGGTATCCCCGACTGTCGGTCAGCTGAAGTTCCCGGGAAGCAAGGTTGCCGGCTACGCCAACACCTTCGTATTCCCCTGCATCGAAGCTTCCAACATCGGCTACAAGATCGCCCAGAGACTCGGCGGATACGCTGCTTACGGCCCGGTCCTCCTCGGACTCAACGCTCCGATCAACGACCTCTCCAGAGGCTGCGACGCGGAAGAAGTCTACAAGATGGCTATCGTAACTGCTGCTCTGTAGTTCTTTTGTCAGTATTGCGGGACAGGTTTACCTGTCCCGTTTTTCTTTTTGCTTTTGCGGATTGCAAATTTGGGCTGAAGTCTTATAATTTACGTATGTTTAACTGGCTTAAAAACAATAAAACCCATGTATTGAGGATGCTGTTTTTCCCCGCGCTGTTCGTCTGGTGCGAGCTGGTGTTGCATATCGCTGACGGGGCGGATTTCAAATACTGCATAATCTATATACTTTTCGGTCTTTCCGCGGGTTTTGTTCTGGATCTTGTGCCTGCGCTGGTCCACGGCAAAGCCGCGCGCGTAAGCGCGGATGTGCTCGGCGCGCTGATCCCCCTTGCGTACTGCATCGAATTCATCGCCAAGGTGATCCTTCAGACCTATTACCCGCTGAGCACTCTCGGAACCGCCGCGGACAATAAGCTTTACCAGTTTATCGGGATAATTATTACAAAGACCCTGCAGAGCATCCCTGTGATACTGCTTATGTTCCTGCCTGTCCTGGCTGAACTTGTTTTTACCGCGAAAGGCGGAAAGCTGTTCGGAAAGCTGAAAGACGGGCGTTTTAAAAGTTTTCTCAATTATCTGATCCACAAGGATGACGAGGATATGCCCCGGAAAGCGGCTGCGCTGCTGATAGCCGCGGCTGCTGTCTGCCATCTGGCCGGACTTGCCGCGGTCTACGCTCTGCCCTGGGCTGACGACGTCACGCCGCGCCAGCTTTACGAGAGCGATACTGACTTCAATTACCAGGTGGAGCAGCTTGGCCTGTATAACTTCCTGCGCCTTGACGTCCGCCATATGATAGTCCCGGCAAAAGCGGAAGAAACAGACTTTTCGGCGCTGCAGGCTTCGCTTCCGGAACCCGCGGCAAGCGAACCTGTTCAGCCGGATCCTGTACAAGCCGAGCCTCAGCCTGCAGACCCGGAACAGCCGGAGACCCCGGAAGAGCCGGTCATCGACACCTCTCCCAACGTGATGGACATAGATTTTGCCGCGCTGCGCGAGGGCACCAAAAAGAAGGACGTTCAGTGGCTCTGCGATTATTTCTCCAGCCTTGCGCCGACAGATAAAAACGAATACACCGGCATGTTTGAGGGCTACAATGTAGTCCTTATAACCGTCGAGGCGCTCTCCGGCTACGCCATAAGCGAGGAATACACCCCGACGCTCTGGAAGCTGCAGCACGAAGGCTTCCATTTCAACAATTTCTATACCGCGCTGCACTACACGAGCACATCCAACGGCGAGTGCCAGAACCTGCTTGGCCTGTATCCCAAAAACGGCAACCCCATAAGCATGAAGCGCACCGGCGAGCTTAAGGACAATATGTACTTCAGCCTGGCGCAGCAGCTCGGCCGCAAAGGGTATAAAAACTGGGGTTACCACGACAACTGGGACCTCTACGGCCGCATGGATTCGCACAGCAATCTGGGATACTACTGGCAGTTCTCCTACCGCGGCCTGACGGGCGACCTCAAGCCCAACGGGGACCTGCAGTGGCCGCAGAAGGACACTGTGATGATCGATGAGAGCGTCGACGATTTCGCCATAGAGCCCGATCCCTTCAACGTGTATTACCTGACAGTCTCGGGTCACGTGCCCTTCGGATGGAACTGGGCGACCGCGGAATATAAGGAGGCGCTTGCCGACGCGCCGTACAGCGAGCTCGCGAAGGGCTACATAGCTTCCGTGATGGAGGCCGACCATGCTGTCCAAAAACTCATAGACTGGCTCAAAGCCGCCGGGAAGC
>JAFYFK010000244.1 GCA_017543805.1 Bacillota bacterium
GCTACAAGCTCCTTCTGTGCATGTTCGGAGTCGCGCGCAAGAACATCGAAAGATCCTTCAAGCTTCTTAAGAATTTCGATAATAAGCTGTATCAGGATATCCAGGATGATGAGGAAGACCTCGACAGGCTTACGGACCGCCTGAGCCGCTACACCGTGGAATTGCTTCCGAATCTGCGCCTGGAGTATCACGTCAATATACTGAGCCAGTACTACAAGGTCACCAACGAATTTGAGCGCCTCGGCGACGCCGCAGTCAAGATCGCCACCCACGCCAGCACCCTGGCGGTGGGCGATATCCATTTCTCGCAGAGCGCTCTTTCGGAGCTCGCCGTGCTCGAGGACGCCATACTCAATATGCTTTCAGAGGCAGAATTGACCTTTAAGAACAGGGACCTCGACGCCGCTGTGCGCATAGAGCCCATGGTGCAGGTAGTAAACGAGATGATCGCGCTGCTCAAGCAGAACCATCTCAAGCGAATGAGCCGCGGCGAATGCAACGTGTTTGCCGACAGCAGCTTTGCGGATATGATGGTCGAATTCCACAACATAGGAAGCATATGCTCCAACATCGGCATAGCCACGGTGATCAGAGTTTATCCGGAGATGGCCGACCACGAGCATCTTTACTTTGAAAATCTCCACAGAGGCGGGGACACCCAGTTTGACGATCTTTATAAACGGGCGTACGACCGCTATTTCGCCCTGCTCAGGCCCGAACCTTCGGAAGGCGCCCGCAGGCAGGATTCCTGGCCGGTCATGCCGACCCAGTCCGGATTTTAATTTTCGCATTGCGGCCTGATCTGATGTATAATATATACGGATGAAAATATCCGGTCAGGAGGGTCGACAATGGCAATTATTGATCTATGGGGGAAAAAGCTGCAGAAAGCCGTGAAAGCCGGCGAAGCCGAAGCCGTTAACGGAAACGCCGTAAACGCGTGGATCGTCCGCTTCGATTCCCTTCCCAAAACTCTCGAGGAAATGCAGGCGCTGCCGGAAGCTTCTCTGGACGCGCCGTTTAAAGCCGCGGCTCTTACCGTGGCTGCTTTGTGTGTCTGGCCTGAGGATAAGGCCCAGGCAAAGGAAATGCTCAAATTCCTTTCCGGTCCGAAGGAACTTACTCAGCTCGACTGGCAGTTTATCAGCGACCGTTTTATGGACGGCAAGGATTATATCCCGCGCTCGTATTTTATCGGCGCCACTCCGGAAAACGATTACACTCCGTCCAAGCCTTATTCCATAAGGATAGTCGACGAGCCCAACGCGCTGTCCGGCATCAATTACGCGACGGTCTTTCTACAGTCCGGCGGGGCTGATTCCATGCGCCAGGTAAAGCTGCGCTATAAGCCTTCGACCGGCCAGTGGTTCCTCTGGGAACAGTTCCTGCTCGCCGGCATCCGCGAGCCCAAGAGCCAGAACGCCTGGGCGTAGCCGCGGGAGGGCTCGGATGAAAAGGGTCATCGTAAAATCCGTATTCGACGCGTTCACTTACGTTATGGCGCACTACTATCCTTTCGGAATGGAGGATTTCGCGGAGCGCAGGAAGCAGTCGTCATAAGAGACCTGAAGTTTTGCGGAGACAACGTAACATTTAAATTGATTTCAATGGTTCTGGATATGAAAAAACTGCTCAGTTTTATATTGTGCATATCTTTGATCTTTGCTTCCGCTGCGGTATGCTTTGCAGCGGAGCCTGCGGGTGACGAGAACTATAAGACAAAGGCGGACGGCCACAAGTATTACATAATGGTCAACCGGCAGATGAACACCGTTACGGTCTATACTGCCGGCGACGACGGTTATTATTCAAAACCGTACAAAGCCATGGTCTGCTCAACGGCCAGGGAAGGGCATACGACGCCTTCCGGGACCTTCAGCAGCAGCCAGCTGGCGCGCTGGTGCTACATGGTCGACGGCAGCTACGGGCAGTACGCCACGCGCATAAA